>JACZTQ010000138.1 GCA_022573605.1 Pseudomonadota bacterium
AAACTCACCCTACCGGCCGCGCCGCCCATTGTCCTGCCGGCCGCCGGACACGCCCCACCGGTCGGAGGTCCCGCCCGGGGTGCAACCCCGGGCAGCGCCCGACCCGCCCCCAGGGCGGGCGCTTCACGCCCCCCCTCGGGCCGGGCGCTGCCCTCGTCTCTCCGCTCAAGCACGCACCCTCCGGCGCCGAGCGCTATTTTCCTCTCCTCCGAAAAGGTTAAAAATTTCGATTATCGTTATCTTTCAATATGTTAAGCGCGTGTGCAACATGCACGCCCCCCTGTCATCCCCGCGAAAGCGGGGACCTCCCGAAAATTTCCCCAAAGCGGGAAGGTCGTAATAACCCCCTGAGGTCCCCGCTTTCGCGGGGATGACCGCCACTGAACCGCACCGGGTTTACCGGAGGCTCCAAACCTTGAGAAGGTGGAGCGATGACGAATGCCTCGGCACGATATTCCCCGGAAGTTCGCACCCGTGCCGTGCGCATGGTTCCGGATCACCAGGCGGATCGTCCAGCGCAAAGGGCTGCCCTACCCGAGCGACCCGGCGGAATGAGGAGGGTGAGAAAACTGTCCAGTGGACAGTTTTCCCGACGAATGAGCGGGCTCTGATCGAGCCGATGAGTCCTCCGCCGAAACGGGGCGGGCGTCGCCGCCCGGTTGACCTGCGGGAAGTGGTTCAGGGGTTGCTCCAGATCCTCGAGACGGGCTGCGGCTGGCGGCATCCGCCGAAGGATTTTCCGCCGCGCGGCACTGTTCGGGAATATTTCGGCCTCCGGGATTATGACCGCCCGCTGGAGCGGATCTCTCGCAATGATCAAGATCATGCTACGCCGCTTGGCCCGTTGATAAACTTTCCGGACAGGTTCCGAGGCAAAAAAAAGCCGGACCAAACGGTCCGGCCTAGTTCAACAGGGAGGTATCACAACCTGAAGCGCTGCGGGGAAGCGGCGCTTCACGAGGGCATGTAGGCCGGCGCACCGGGTTTCGCAAGTTCCCGCACTGCCGCAGGGGTGGGAACCAGCTATGCGCTGGACGCAACCCTGGAGCTGACTTTCCCCTGGCGCTTGAAAATTTCCACCTCGGCGACAATGAAATCGCGGAACGCCAGCACCCGCCGCGAGCGGCGCAGTTCCTCGGGATAGACGAAGTAGACCGGGAACGGCGGGCTGACTTCATCGGGCAGGATGTTGATCAGCTCGGGGTAGTCGCGGGTGATGTAGTCGGGCAGCGCCGCCACCCCGAGCCCGTTGATCGCCGCTTTCAACACGCCGAAATAGCTGTTGATCATCAGATGCGTGCGGCGCTGCGGGTGGATGTGCTGCTTCAGCCAGCCGGCGGCCTCGTGCGGCTGGGGGGCGTTCGGGCTGAACGAGATCACCCGGCGCTCCGCCAGTTCACCGAGGTTGTTCGGAAGTCCGGTCTGCTCGACATACTCCCGCGAGGCGTAGAGGCGCATGGTCACCTCCATCAGCGGCCGGCGGATCAGGTCGGCCTGCTGCGGGCTCGACAGGCGGATCGCGACATCGGCCTCGCGCATCGGCAAATCGAGGATGGCCTCGGTCAGGATCAGGTTGAGCGACAGGTCCGGATGGACCTCGAACAGCTTGTGCAGGCGCGGCGCCAGCCACAGGGTGCCGAAGCCGGCGGTGGTGGTGACCCGCAGGTCGCCATGGATCTCGTCCTTGGAATCGCGGATCCGCGCCGCCGCGGCGTTGAGCCGCTTGCTCATCGCCAGCGTTGCCTCGTAGAGCAACTCACCCTGCTCGGTCAGCAGCAGGCCGCGCGCATGGCGATGGAACAGGGTCGACTTGATCTGCTCCTCGAGGCCGCGAATCTGCCGGCTGATGGCCGACTGGCTCAGGTGCAGTTGCTCGCCGGCATGGGTCAGGCTGCCGGCGTCGGCGACCGCATGGAAAACCCGCAGTTTGTCCCAATCCATTGCCGATCCTCCTTGCCCGTCATGTGGTGCCCGTCAGGCCGTCATTTTCGCTGCCCATGCCGGCGCCGTCTGGTATGAGTATAACGCGAAGGCCGGGGTTTGGCAGGGGAATGCGACATATGGGATTCGCGTCGGCGGTGACAAGGCTTGCGATCACCCTGATGATCGTGCTCGGCCCGGGCATGGCCGCCGCGGCCGAGATTCTGTCCGGCTTCTATTACGGCGTCAAGGACGCCACCGGCGCCTCGATCGAGATCCGGCCCGATGCGGAAGGGTTCCTGGGCACCTTTTTCGACGCCCAAGGCAACAGCCAGGCGTTCGAAGCCGATCGCGCCGGCGAAATCGCCGAGGCGGTGCTCGATATGGATGGGCGCACCGTCCTGATGCGCATGGCGCCGCTGCCCTACGGCGCCGAGGTGACGATCATTCCCTTCGACGCGGCGGGAAACCTGGTGATCGCGGCCGGCCGCACCCTCGGTTTCGTGCGCAGCGGGCTGACCCTGCCCCGGCCGGGTCCCGACTTCGTCGTGGCGCCGCGTGACGACCGCGGACGGATCACCGCCAACAGCTTCCTGGCAAGTTACGAATTCTGGCGCCCGACCGGGGTGCGCAACGGCTATCTCTCCTTGCCGGAGAGGTTTCGCACCGTGATACGGCTGTTCCCGGCGGTGCAGCTCGACCTGATCTGGAAGCTGTGCCTGGCGCCTGCCGCCGACCGGGCGCTGGCAATCGCGCTGCGCGGGCAGGGGGTTGCCTGCGGCGAGGTGATCGAAGGCATCGCCGAGGCCCAGCGCAGCGGCGCATTCGTGAACTACAAGGCCGAGGTTGCGGGGCAGAAAGCGACGCTGCGGATGACGGTGCGTTGCGCGGACTTTTATCCCGAAAGCAAGCAGAATTGCGACCGGGCGGCGCTCGAACTCGGCGCCCAGGCGATTTCACTCGAAACGGCGGGGACCGTTCTGGCCCGTTACCGCTGAGGGTTCGGTAGCTTGGAGACTCAATGCCTCGTGAGGCCGTTGACCACGCCGCCGTTGCCCCAGCCATCGATCAGCTCCAGCGCCGGACGCAAGGCCTCGCCCTTGCCGGTCACCCGGTATTCCAGACGCCGGGCGCCGGCATGGATCGGGCGCTTGACCAGGATTCCCTCGTCGACCAGCTTGGAAAGGCGATTCGAGAGGATGTTGCGGGCAACACCCAGACGGCTCTGGAAATTGTCGAAGCGGGTGGTCCCATTCAGGGCCGACCACACGATCAGCAGGCTCCAGCTATCACCAATTTGGCGAACGGCACTGTCCATGCCACTGCTTTCTATACGCATTACCTGGTTCACGACAGCTCCCTTTGACGCAACTCGGAATTGGGTTCTGATGGGAGAACACCCGGGCGCGGGAAATCTATTGCAGATTTTCTGATTTTTTTCGATACCTTGACGGGAATTCCCATTCCGGACTGCCGGGAGAATTTGGTAAGTTCCAACCTGAAATGGAAAAATTCGCTTTGGCGCTTCCGGAAGCACAGGAGAAAAAACCGTGAAATTATCCGAAATGCGCGTTCTGGTGACCGGGGCCTCGAGCGGTCTGGGGGCTCACATGGCCGCGATGCTGGCCGCGCGGGGCGCACGGGTAGCCGCCGCGGCGCGGCGCTTCGAGGCACTCGAGGCGCTGGCGGCGGGGGCCGACGGACGGATCACTCCGATCGCCATGGATGTCTCCGATCCGGCGTCGGTGGAGCGCGGCGTGGCCGAGGCGGCGGCCGCCATGGGTGGGCTGGACGGGCTGGTGAACAACGCCGGCGTGGCCTGGAGCGGCCGGGCCATCGAGATGCCGGAGGCCGACTGGCAACGGGTTATCGACACCAACCTCGGCGGCGTCTTCCGGGTCGCCCGGGCGGCGGCCCGGGTGATGGCGGGCGGCGGCGGCGGCGCGATCGTCAACACCGCCTCGATCCTCGGGTTCGGCACCGCCACCGGGGCCGCCGCCTATGCCGCCTCGAAAGCGGCAGTGGTGCATCTGACCCGCAGCCTGGCGCTGGAATGGGCCCGCCACGGCATCCGGGTCAACGCCATCGCGCCGGGATACTTCCCGACCGAGATGAACGAGGCGTTCCTGGCCAGCCCCGAGGGCGACGCGCTGCGCAAGAACATTCCCATGCGCCGGTTCGGCCGCTACGACGATCTGGACGGGCCGCTGGAGTTGTTGTTATCCGATGCGGGCGCCTATATCACCGGGGTGACCCTCGCCGTCGATGGCGGGCATCTGGTGCGGCCGCTCTGAGGCAGTGCCGGAATCCCGAACGGAAGCACCGTAACCCTTGCCGAAGGGTCATGGTAGCTTACCTTTGATCGGAGACACGATTCCCCAGGGAGATTAGGCATGGACCTGCGCGACGTCCGACTGTCGGACCGCTACGACCTGGAGCGCTCGCCGGTGCTGTTGTCGGGCACCCAGGCGCTGGTGCGCGCCACCCTGATGCAGCGCGCCCGCGACGCGGCGGCCGGGTTCGACACCGCCGGCTACGTCACCGGCTATCGCGGCTCGCCGCTGGGCGCGGTCGACGGGGTCTTCCACGCGGCGCAAAAGTATCTCGCGGAGGCGCAGGTCAGGTTCCATCCCGGCCTCAACGAGGACCTGGCGGCGACCGCGCTGTGGGGCACCCAGCAGGCGGAGCTTCGGGGCGAGGGCAAGCACCAGGGGGTGTTCGGGCTCTGGTATGGCAAGGGGCCGGGCGTCGATCGCAGCGGCGATGTGTTCCGCCACGCCAATTTCGCCGGCACGTCGAAATACGGCGGCGTGCTGGTGGCGATGGGCGACGACCACACCTGCGAGAGCTCGACCACCTGCCACCAGTCGGAAATGGCGCTGATGGACGCCATGCTGCCGATCCTGGCGCCGGCCGGGGTGCAGGAACTGATCGACACCATGCTGACCGGCTGGGCGCTGAGCCGCTTCTCGGGCTGCTGGGTCGGCGTCAAGTCGATGAAGGACACGGTCGAGGCGACGGCGGTGATCGACGGCGATCCGCACCGCCTCAAGCTGGTCGAGCCGGCCGATTTCGCGATGCCGCCGGACGGGCTGAACATCCGTCTGATCGACACCCCGCAGGCCCAGGAGACGCGGCTGCACGACTTCAAGCGCTTCGCCGCCCAGGCCTTCGCCCGGGCCAACAATCTCGATCGCCGGATGCACGGCGCGCCGGGCGCGCGCATCGGCATCCTGTCGTCGGGCAAGAGCTGGCTCGACACCATCCATGCGCTCGAGATGCTCGGCATCGACGACGCCGTGGCCCGGGAAATCGGGCTGACCACCTACAAGGTCGTGATGGTCTGGCCATTGGAAACCCAGCGCCTGCGCGAATGGGCCGCGGGCCTCGATCTGATCGTCGTCGTCGAGGAGAAGCGTCCGGTCCTCGAGATCCAGCTCAAGGAGGTGCTGTTCGGCACCCCGAACCACCCGCGCGTGGTCGGCTGGAAGGACGAGGCCGGCGAGGTGCTGTTCTCGGTCAAGATGGGGCTCGATCCGGTGGAGGTCGCGCGCGGCCTGGGCCGGGTGTTGCAGGGCGAGGGCGTCGGGCAGGCGGCGCTGGCCGGCCGGCTGACCCGGCTGGCGGAACTGGCCGAGGCCGGCAACGCGCCCGAACTGGCCGAGCGTCAGCCCTGGTTCTGCGCCGGCTGCCCGCACAACACCTCGACCCTGCTGCCCGAGGGCGCGCGCGCCTATGCCGGCATCGGCTGTCACTACATGGTGCAGTGGATGGACCGCGAGACCCTGGGCTTCACCCATATGGGCGGCGAGGGCGCGAACTGGATCGGCGAGGCGCCGTTCTCGACCCGCGGCCACGTGTTCCAGAACATGGGCGACGGCACCTACAACCACTCCGGCATCATGGCGATCCGGGCCGCCGTCGGCGCCGGCACCAACATCACCTTCAAGCTGCTCTACAACGACGCCGTGGCGATGACCGGCGGGCAGAGCCACGACGGCGGGCTGGGCCCGGACCGGATCGCGGCTGAGTTGCTGGCGGTGGGGGTCAAGCGGGTCGTCGCCGTGGTCGACGAGAAGGAGGTGTTCCCCAAGCTGCCGGCCGAGGTGCCGGTGCAGCCGCGCGAGAACCTGCTCGCGGTCGAGCGCGAACTGGAGCGCGAGGAGGGCGTCACCGCGATCCTCTACATCCAGACCTGTGCGGCCGAGAAGCGGCGACGGCGCAAGCGCGGGCTGTTTCCCGATCCCGACCGCCGGGTGTTCATCAATCCCAGTGTGTGCGAGGGCTGCGGCGATTGCGGGGTGCGCTCGAACTGCATCGCCATCCTGCCGCTGGAGACCCCGCTCGGGCGCAAGCGCCGGATCGACCAGTCCGCCTGCAACAAGGATTTCTCCTGTCTCGACGGCTTCTGCCCCAGCTTCGTCACCGTCGAGGGCGCGGCGCCGAAGTCGCGCGACGCGGCCGAAGTCGCCCTGCCCGAGCTTCCCGAGCCGGCGCTGCCGGCGCTGGAGCGGCCCTGGAACCTGCTGATCACCGGGGTCGGCGGCACCGGGGTGGTGACGGTCGGGGCGCTGCTGACCATGGCCGCCCACCTCGAGGGCAGGGGCGCCAGCGAGATGCAGATGGCCGGGCTGGCCCAGAAGGGGGGCGCGGTCACCATCCATTGCCGCATCGCGCCTCGGCCCGCCGACATCAGCGCCATCCGCATCTGCGCCGGCGAGGCCGACGCGGTGATCGGCGGCGACCTGGTGGTGACGGCGGCGCCGAAGACCCTGGGCGCGATGGAGCGGGGCCGGGCGCGGGTGCTGTGCAACAGCCACGAGATCGTCACCGGCGAGTTCACCCACAATACCGAATTCAAGCTGCCCTCGGCGGCGCTGAAGCTGGCGCTGGAGCGCCGGGTCGGGGCCGACGCCCTGACCATGATCGACGCCACCGCGCTGGCCGAGGGCCTGCTGGGCGACTCGATCCACGCCAACGTGCTGCTCTTGGGCGCCGCCTGGCAGGCCGGCATGGTGCCGCTGTCGGCGGCGGCGATGCGCCGGGCGATCGAGTTGAACGGGGCCGGCGTCGAGGGCAACCTGCGGGCCTTCGAGATCGGCCGCTGGGCGGTCTCGCACCCAATCGAGGCGCGCGCCGCGGTGGCGCCGGAGGCCCCCGCCGAGGAGACGCTGGAGCAGAAGATCGAGCGCCGGGCGGACCACCTCACCGGCTACCAGAACCGCCGCCTGGCGCGGCGCTATCGCCGCTTGGTGGAGCGGGCGCGCGAGGCCGGGCAGGTGCTGGGCGTTACCGGTTTTGCCGAGGCGGTCGCCGAGGGTTATTTCAAGCTGCTGTCCTACAAGGACGAATACGAGGTCGCCCGGCTCCACACCGAGACCCTGGACCAGGCGCTGGGGGAAGCGTTCGGCGCTGTCGGCCGGGTCACCTACCACCTGGCGCCGCCGATCCTGGGGCGCAAGGACGGCGAGGGCCGCCCGGTCAAGACCGAGTTCGGCCCCTGGATGGGGCGGGCGTTGCGCATCCTGGCCCGGTTCAAATTCCTGCGCGGCACCCCGCTCGACCCCTTCGGCCGCTCCGCCGACCGGCGCCTCGAGCGCCGGATGATCGGCGACTACGAGGCGCTGATCGGCGAGCTTCTCGAGAAGCTCTCCTCCGCCAACGCGGCGACCGCGACCGAGCTTGCCCGCCTGCCGCTCCAGGTGCGCGGCTTCGGCCATGTCAAGCTGGCCAACGCCGAGCGGGTGGCGGAGGAGCGCGAGGTCCTGCTGGAGCGGTTCCGTTCGGGCAAGACCCCGGTGCCGCAAGCGGCGGAATAGGGAAACCCCGGGAGCCTGATGGCGCTGCTTGGCGGAGCCGGTCGGCAGCGAGGTGTGTGTGCAATGTGCACCCCACCCTAACACTTTGAAATTAAACAAAAACAGATTCAGGCGCGATTCATGGTTAGGAAAATGTGAACCAGAGTGACGGCAACCCGATTAAGGCCAAGTTGCGCCGCCCCAACCCACGTCATGCCCCGGCTTGACCGGGGTATCCAGTCTTTAACCGATTGATCTAAAGACTGGATTGCCGGGTCAAGCCCGGCAAAGACACGGCTCTGGATGAGTCGCGCTTGGCGCAACCCGATTAAGGCCGGCTGCACTTGAGAGGCGCTTTGGTCCGAGACGAGGCGCCAAGGTCGGCTTTGGCATCGAACCGGGTCACAATTCCGCACATCTGGGAGCTTCGGCTTTGTGCCAAAAGGCGACATTCCGACGGATAGGAAGCAAACGGATTTACCATCCCGCACCAGCGAGTCTCCGAAAATCAAGGCGCCACAAAGGCCGATTTCAGGAAAGCGCGATGACCGATACTGCCG
>JACZTQ010000139.1 GCA_022573605.1 Pseudomonadota bacterium
CCCCGTCCTCCGCCACGATCTCCGCCGGAATCACCAGCTCCCCCGGCCGCAGCGCCGGGTCGAGCCCCCCGGCCACGCCCCAGCTCAGCAACACCCGGCAGCCCCCGGCCACCAGCCGGCGCGCCTCGGCCTCGGCCCGGTCGGGCCGGGCGCCGGAGACGGCGATGGCGATTCGGGGATCGTCGGCCCAGCGCCCCAGCGCCCGGACCTCGGAGACCATGCCGCAGACGATGCCAACTGCCGGGCCGAGCGCCGGGGTCAGATCCCCCACCGCACTTCGCGCTCGTTGCTCTCCACCAGCCGGTTGTAACGGGCCAGGGCCCAGAGCGGGAAGAACGCCGCATAGCCGTGGTATTTCAGATAGAAGATCCTGGGGAAACCGGTGCCGGTGTAATGCGCCTCCTCCCAGCGCGGGCCTTGTGATTCGCGCGGGGCCCGGTGCAGCCATTCGATGCCCCGGGTCACGCTGTCCGCATCCACCTCGCCCGCCGACATCAGGCCCAGCAGCGCCCAGGCGGTCTGCGACGGCACCGAGGTGTCGCCGAACCCCGCGCCCCAGCTTTCGTAGCTCTCCAGCCCCTCGCCCCAGCCGCCATCGTCATGCTGGCGGCCCTTGAGCCAGGCCACCGCGCGGCGGATGTAGGGCTGCTCCATGTCCTCGCCGGCTCCCTTCAGCGCCACCAGCGCCGACCAGGTGCCGTAGATGTAGTTCGCCCCCCAGCGTCCGTACCACGAGCCGTCCGGCTCCTGCTCGCGCCGGATGAAGCCGATGCCGCGGCCGATCGCGTCGGCGAAGCGCACTGCATCGACTTGGGCCAGCGCGCCGACGCAGCGCGCCGTGACATCCACCGTCGGCGGGTCCAGCAGCGCGCCGTGATCGGCGAACGGGATCGAGTTCAGGTAGTAATGTTCGTTCTCCGGGTCGAAGGCGCCCCAGCCGCCCTTTTTCGCCTGCATCCCGGCCATCCACTCGCAGGCGCGCCCGATATTCTCGGCGTAGCGCACGGGGTCGGCGCGGTGCATCGCCATCGCCACCACGGCGGTGTCGTCCACATCCGGGTAATCCGGGTTCTCGTACTGGAAGGCCCAACCGCCCGGCCGCAGCCCCGGGCGGCGCACCGCCCAGTCGCCGACGTGGTCGAGGATTTGTTTTTCCGCCAGCCAGTCCAGCGCCCCGATCAGCCGCTTGTCGTCGCGGGGTCCGCTTTCCAGCAAGGCCTGGGCCGCCAGCGAGGTGTCCCAGACCGGCGAGGTGCAGGGTTGGAAATAAATCCGTTCACCTCTCTCAACCATAAGTTTTTCAACGGCTTGCCTGGCAGTCTTCATGCGTGGATCGTGGTCCGCGTAGCCCAGCGTCCGCAGCGCCATCACCGCGTTCGCCATCGCCGGATAGATCGCGCCCAACCCGTCCTCGTCGTTGAGATGGCTGAGCACGAAATCCTCCGCCCGCCGGACCGCGCGCTCGCGCATGCCGCCCGGCAGCCGCGGCTCGAACACCCGGAGCACCCGGTCGAGCGCCAGAAATCCCTCGCCGATAATGCTTCCGGTGGGGTTGATCTGGTAGCGCCGTTGCTGCTCCGGCGGCACCGTGAACAACTCGCCGATGCCGCGCGCCGTCGGGTTCGCCGCCTTGGCCCGCTTGGCATAGAGGATCAGCAGCGGCGTCAGCACGGTGCGCGACCAGTAGGCGATCTTCGACATGTGGAACGGGAACCACTCGGGCAGCAGCACGCATTCGATCGGCATCGCCGGCACCCCGCGCCAGGGGATCTGGCCGAACAGCGCCATGGTGAACCGGGTGAAGACATTGGCGTTGGCCGCCCCCCCCTGGCCCAGCACCCAGCGCCGCGCCTTCGCCATGTGGAGCGCATCGATATCCTCGCCGGTCAGCTTCAGCGCCCAATAGCCCTTGATCGTCGCCGAGATATTGCCTTTCCCGTCATGGTGGAGCGGCCAGGAGCCGTCGGTGTTTTGCTCGCCGCGCAGGTATTTCGCGATCCGGGCCTCGCGCTCGGGATCGATTTCGCCGAGGAAATGGCGCAGCAGCACGTATTCCGCCGGGATCGTGCAGTCGGCTTCCACCTCGAACACGATATGGCCGTCGGGGCGTTGCAGGCCCCACAACTTCTCGGTCTGGGCGGCGATCAGGGCGCGGCGCTCGGCGCGCGCCGTGGCCGGCGCGCCATCCATCGTCTCGATTGTGATCGCCGGGAAGTTCATCCCCCTACCTCTCAATGTCCCTACTCAGGCTACCAGCACCGCCGCCCGCTCGCCCGAACGAATCGCACCCTCGATGGTCGCCGGAAGCCCGGTATCGGTGGCGTCCCCGGCGAGAAACAGGTTGCCCAGCGCGGTGCGCGGTTGCAGACGTTTTGCCACGCCGGCGGGCGATTGGTCGAAAGTGGCGCGCCTTTCCTTGTTGATCCTGGCAGCAAGATAAGACGTTCCGGCGGCAAGGCCAAGGGCGCGCCGGACCTCTTGCCAGATTTCCGGGATCAATTCTTCGCCAGCTTTTGTGTCCAGGCCCAGCGAATCCGCCGCCGAGACGGTGACGCTGACCACGTCGCCGCGCCGGAAGATCCACTGCGCGGTGGACGACAGCACGCCGAGAATCGGCGCCAAACCCTCCGGTGGCGGCTCGGCCAGCCGGAAGAAGGCATTGACGATGGAGCAGGCGTCGTCCGGCGGATCGATCCCCGGCAGGGCTTGGCTCAATACCGCGCGCAGCCGTGAGGGCGGTAGCGCCAGCACGACCCGGTCATCGGCGCCCAGAACCTCGTCGCCATCGGCGAAGCGTAAAGTAGCGGCGCGCCTGGCCTGGCTCTCGACCGTGCGCAGCAAGCGGCCGAGACGGAGCTCGGCGCCGCGCGCCTCCAGCCACGCCACCGCCGGCTCGACCAGCGCCGGACCGAGCCCGCCGGGCGCCAGCATCGGGCGGCAATAGCGCTCGCCGCGGGCGAAGGTCTCGCGCAGCACCGCCCAGAGCAGCGCCGCCGAGGCGCGCTCCGGCGTGGTGTTGATCGCCGCCAGCGTGAGGGGCTCCCAGAACCGGGTCCAGAGCGGGCCACGGCCGGGCAGGGCCTCGGCCACGGTCTTGTCGGCTCCCGCCAGGGCCAGCCGGATGCCCGCCAGGTAGTCGGCGATGCCGGTGTCGGGAATCCGCCGCCCCGGCGCCGCGATCCACCACGGAATCGCGCCGCCGCTCATCGCCACCGTCCAGCGCTGGTCGTTGGCCAGATCGACAAAGGCGAACCGCGCCGGTTGCTCGACCAGCCGCTCGCCGGCCCCGATCGCCGCCAGATAGGCCCGGGCCGAGCGGTTGCCGCTGAGGATCAGGTGGTTGCCGTTGTCGATCTCGCGCTCGAGGCGCGGGTCGTGGAAGGTGCGGCAGCGCCCGCCGGCGAAGCGGTTGGCCTCGTGCAGCACCACGCGCCGGCCGCGCCCGGCCAGCCGCACGGCGGTCGAGAGCCCCGCCAGCCCGGCCCCGACGATGTGAACGGTCCCCTCAGCCATGGCGCGGCGCGATGGGGCCGGCCAAGGCTACCAGCCCGCGCCACAGCTTGCCCGGTTTCGACATGACCACCGGCCCGCCCTCGCGCCGGAACCCGCGCGCCTCCATCCCGGCGAGATAGCCCTCGTAGACCCCGGTCATCAGCAGCGCCGGGGCCAGCGCCAACCGGCTGTGCCCGGCCATCGCGGTGCGCGCGGCGCTGAAATCCGCCCGCGCCAGCCGCCCGACCTCGGCGGTTGCGCGCCACAGTTCCGGGTGGCGCGCCGCCGCCATCGGGTCGTCCGTCGGCACCCCCGCCCGCTCCAGCGCCTCGCGCGGCAGGTAGAGCCGGCCGATGGCGGCGTCCTCCTCGACATCGCGCAGGATGTTGGTGAGCTGGAAGGCATCCCCCAGGGCCAGCGCGGCGCGCTCGGACTGCGGCCCGATCCAGGCCCCGAAGATCCGCATCGACAGCATCCCCACCGCCCCGGCGACGCGCCGCGTGTAGGCCCGCAGTTTCGTCATCGGTGGCGCAATAATGGGTCCGTCGGCATCCATCTCCATGCCCTCGATCAGCATCAGGAACTCGGCGCGGGGCAACTTGTAGCGCATCACCGGCAGGGCCAGGGCCTGGCCGATGGCCGAGACCGGCTTGCCGTCGTAGAGCCGCCCGATCTCGGCGCACCAGTCGTCCAGCAGCCGGTGCTTGTCGGCCAGCGGCCAGTCCTCGTCGGCGATGTCGTCGATCACCCGGGCGAAGGCGTAGAGCGCCCGCATGGCGTCGCGCCGGGGCTTGGCCAGCACCCGCATTCCGGTGGCGAACGAGGTCCGCGCCTCGGCCGTGATCGCATCGACGACCCGTTGCGGGTTGGTCCCTGTGGGCGCGGGCAGCGGGGCGAGGGCGTCGAGACCGGTGTTCATGGGCGCACCAGGCGGGCCAGCCCGGCCGCCAGGCCGGCCAGCAGGTCGAGTTTCGAGTGCCTGACCCGCCGCGCCAGCGGGTCCTCGCGCCGCAGCCGCGCCGCCAGCCGCCGGGCGAGGCGCTGGATCACCGCCACCTCCGCCCCCAGCCGCCGCGCCCGGATCATCCCGGCCAGCGGCGCGGAGCGCTCCAGCAGCGCGTCGCAGCCGTCGAGGCAGCGCTCCAGCACGCGGCGCAGTCCCGGCGAGGCGGCCGGCGCGTCCAGCGCGGTCACATCGATCCCGGCCTCGGCCATCCAGTCGCCGGGCAGATAGACCCGGTCCAGATCGCGCCGGTCCTCGCCGCAATCCTGCAAATGGTTCAGCACCTGCAACGCGGCGCAGAGCGCGTCCCCCGGCGCCTGCGTCGCCGCATCCTCGCCGTGGAGGTCGAGCAGGTAGCGCCCGACCGGATGGGCCGAGACGGCGCAGTACTCCATCAACTCGCCCCAGTCGGCATAGCGCAGCTTGGTGGCATCCTGCCGGAACGCCACCAGCAGGTCGCGGGCATGGCGGTCCGGCACCCCGGTCTCGGCCAGGCTGTCGCGCAGCCGCACCGCCGCCTCGGGCGCGGTCGCCCCCGCCGCCAGCCCGACCTCGAAGGCGTCGAGGCGCCGCACTTTCTCGTCCGGCGCCAGCCCCGGGTTGTCGGCGATGTCGTCGGCGGCGCGGGCGAAGGCGTAATAGCGCATCACATGGGGCCGCAGCCGCCGGGCGATCAGGATCGAGCCGACCGGGAAGTTCTCGTCCCCCGCGCCCTTACCCCCCATTCCGTTTTCGGGTGGAGTTTCGATCCCCTTCGCCAGTGGCTCCGCAGCCTGGTTCGCCATTTCGTCCCCTTAAGTTGCGGGCAAGATACCGACCGGCCGGTGGCAACACAATCACCGCGCCGCCTTGCTCGGGGACAAAGCGCCGCCTAGAGCAATTTCGAGCCAAATGGGTTCATTTGGCGACTCGGAAATTGCGTGAATCCAGCAGGATAGAGCGCCCGGCCTGATTCCATCAGGCCGGAAAATGCTCTAGTCTCACGCCATGCTGGTTCTCGCCGCGCTCTCGATCCTGGTCTGGCTCGTGCTGATCTTCGGCCGGGGCTGGTTCTGGCTGGCGGATCAGCGCCTTCCGGCCACGGCCGACCCACCCGCCGACTGGCCCCCAGATTGGCCCGAAGTGGTCGCCATCATCCCCGCCCGCGACGAGGCGGAAACCATCGGCGCGGTGCTGGCCAGCCATGCGAGTACCACCTATCCGGGCCGCTTCTCGGTGATCCTGGTCGACGACGGCTCGACCGACGGCACCGCCGGGATCGCCCGCACCCTGGCGCAAGCCTCCCCCCGCCCGATCCACCTGCTGGCGGCGCCGCCGCTGGAGCCGGGCTGGACCGGCAAGCTGTGGGCGCTCGAGACCGGCGTCCGCGCCGCCGCCGATCTCGCCCCGGAGGCCCGCTACTTCCTGCTGACCGACGCCGACATCAGCCACGCCCCCGACACCCTGGCCCGCCTCGTCGCCCGGGCCGAGGTGCTGGACCTCGCCCTGGTCTCGCTGATGGCCCGGCTCGATGCGCGCGGCTTCTGGGGCGCGCTGCTGATCCCGGCCTTCGTGTTCTTCTTCCAAATGCTCTATCCCTACCGCTGGATCAACGACACCGCCCGCGACACCGCCGGAGCCGCCGGCGGCTGCATCCTGGTGCGGCGCGACGCGCTGGCGGGGATCGGCGGCCTGGCCGCGATCCGCGACGCGCTGATCGACGACTGCGCGCTGGCGGCACGGGTCAAGCACGGCCCGCCGCGCCGGGCGATCTGGCTCGGCCTGGCGCAGAGCGAGGCCGTCTCGCTGCGCGACAACCGGACGCTGGGCTCGATCTGGACCATGGTGGCGCGCAACGCCTTCACCCAGATCCGCCGCTCGGCCCTGCTGCTGGCCGGATCGATGCTGGCGCTGGTGGTGACCTACCTGGCCGGGCCGCTGGCGGTGCTGGGGCTGGCGCTGCATGGCGACAGCCTGACCGCCACGCTGGGCGCGGTCGCCTGGATGCTGTCGGGCCTGGCCTACCTGCCGACCATCCGCCTCTACGGCCTTGCCCCCTGGAAGGCGCTGGGATTGCCGCTGGCGGCGCTGCTCTACGGCGCCATGACGCTCAGCTCGGCCGTCGCCCACTGGCGCGGAAGGGGGGGCGCGTGGAAGGGTCGGACCTACTGATACGTCGGGCGGCCGGTCTGAGTAACACTTTGCTAACCATAAATTGGGTTCAAATAGATTCCTTATATATTTCAACATGTTATGTATGTGTGCAAGCTTGCACACCCACACGTTTCCGGCCAAATTCCCTTCCAGACCTCCTATCCGAGCAATCCGGCCTCGCGCATCCAACGCACCGCATCCGCCAGCGCCTGATCGACCGGCGGCGGCGAAAACCCCAACTCGCCGCGCGCCTTGGCATTGTCGAACCGGACCCTTCGGGCGGCCAGCCGCACCCCGGTCAGGGGGGCCACCGGCGGGCGCTTGGTCAGCGCCGACACCCCGGCCTCGACCCTCGCCGCCGCCAGCGCCAGCCAGTGCGGCACCCGAAAACGCGGCGCCGCCACCCCCGCCAGCGCCGCCACCTTGGCGGCCAGCTCCGCCATCGTCAGGTCCTCGCCGGTCAGCAGATAGCGCTCGCCGCTGCGCCCCTTGTCGCGCGCCGCGATCACCCCTGTCGCCAGCGCCCGCACATCGACCAGGTTCAACAGGCAGTCCAGCACCGCCGGGGTCCTGCCCGCCGCCAGGTCGCGGATCATCCGGCTCGGCGGCGTCAGCCGGTGGTCGCCGGGCCCGACCGGGGCCGAGGGCTGCACGATTACCACCTCCTGACCCATCCGCGCCGCCGATAGCGCCGCCAGCTCCGCCTCGCGCTTCGAGCGCGGATAAGGCCCCAGCATGTCCGTGGGTGTCAGTTCCAGCGTCTCGTCCAGCGTGACCTCGCCACCCATGAAACCGGGGTCCGGCCCGCCGATCAGGGTGACATAGCTCGACACCTGCACCACCCGCGCCCCCGCCCGGCGCGCCGCGATCAGCACCTCGCAGGTGCCGCGCATGTTGACCCGGTCATAGGCCCAGCGCTTCGGTGTCCAGAGATCGGCGATCGCGGCGCAGTGGATCACCGCCCCCGCGCCGGCCATCGCGCCGGCCAGCGCCGCCGCATCGAGGATCGAGCCGTCGATCCGCTCCACCCCCTCGGGCAGCTCTGCCGGGAAGGCGATATCCAGCGCCCGCACCGCCTCGCCGCGCGCCGCCAGCGCCGCCACCACGTGGCCGCCGAGGAACCCCCCGGCGCCGGTGACCAGCGTCGGCCCGCTCACGACGCGCCCTTGCGGCAGACCAAGACCCCCGCGTCGCGCATCGATCCCGCCACCAGCACGCTGCCCGATAGCACCGCCACCGAGGCGCCGGAGAACACCTCGCCGGCCGGGTCGTCGAACAGCACCTCGACGTTGCGGTCCAGATCGACCCGCACGATCCTTGAGGGCGCCGTGTCGTGGTAGCCGTAGCGATAGGCGGCGAGCCGGAACAGGCTGGGATGCAGCGCCGCGATCAGCCCGCCCAGTCCGTCCCAGGTCAGGTTGTCCGGCCCGCCCGGCAGCTCCACCGGCCGGTCGAGCCGGTCATGCAGCCGCCAGCCCCGGGTCTCGGCCACGTAGAGCCCGGCGATCCCGTTGGCGAAGGCCAGGCCGGTCTGCTCGATCTTCGGCGGCGCCAGGCCGCCCAGATTGACCGAAATCACCCGCCCGGTCGTCGATCCCGGCTTCAGGTCGGCCCAGGACATCCCGCAATCGCCCCGGTCCAGGGTAAC
>JACZTQ010000140.1 GCA_022573605.1 Pseudomonadota bacterium
GGCAAGACAGCACTGATCCTCGGCGCCGGATCGGTCGGCGAGGGCTGGGGCAACGGCCGCGCCACCGCGGTGTTGTTCGCCCGCGAGGGCGCCCGGGTGTTCGGCGTCGACCGCGACCCGGAGGCGCTGGCCCGGACCGCCGAGCTTGCCGCCGCCGAGGGTCTGGAAATCCTGACCCGCACCGCCGATGTCACCAACACCCAGGAGATGGACGCGCTGGTCGCCGCGGCGCATGGCGCGCTCGGGCGCATCGACATCCTGGTCAACAATGTCGGCGGCTCGGCGCCGGGCGACGTGGTCTCGATGGCCGACGAGGTCTGGAGCCGGCAGTTCGAGCACAACATCGATTACGTCTTCCAGTCGATGAAGCGGGTGGTGCCGATCATGGTGGCCCAGGGCGGCGGCGCGATCGTCAACCTCGCCTCGATCGCGGGCTTGCGTTTCTTCGGGGCGGACTGCGTCGCCTACGCCGCCGCCAAGGCGGGGGTGATCAAGATGAGCCAGGTGACGGCGGTCAAATACGCCGCCCAGGGGGTGCGCGTGAACACCGTCGTTCCCGGCCTGATGAACACCCCGCTGGTCGCCGGGCGGCTGGTCGCGGAGCGCAACGCCAGCGACGCCGCCGCCCTGATCGCGGCGCGCCACCGGCAGGTGCCGATGGGCCGGATGGGCGACGCCTGGGACGTGGCCTATGCGGCGCTTTTCCTCGCCTCGGACGAGGCCAGGCACGTGACCGGCACCGAACTGATTGTCGATGGCGGGCTGAGCGCTACCTGTGTGGCGCCACACCCGGACGCCTGAAGCCACTGCAACAAGGGAGCACCCCATGACCACCACCACCAAAGCCATCCGCATCGAGGAATTCGGCGGGCCGGAGAACATGCACCTCGTCGAGGTCGAGGTCGGCGAGCCCGGCCCGGGCCAGATCCGCATCCGCCACCAGGCCTGTGGGCTGAACTTCATCGATGTCTACCAGCGCGGCGGCGTCTACCCCCTGCCCCTGCCGGTGACGCTCGGCATGGAAGCCGCCGGCGAGGTCGAGGCGGTTGGCGAGGGCGTCACCCACCTGGCGCCGGGCGACCGGGCGGCCTACGCCTCGGCCCCTCCGGGGGCCTATTGCGGAGTGCGGGTGATGAACGCCATGCATGTCTGCAAGCTGCCGGACAGTGTCAGCTTCGAGCAGGGCGCGGCGATGATGCTCCAGGGGCTGACGGTGCAGTATCTGTTCGCCACCTCGGCCAGGGCCCAGCCCGGCGACACGGTGCTGTTCCATGCCGCCGCCGGCGGCGTCGGCCTGATCGCCTGCCAATGGGCCAGGGCGATGGATGTCACCCTGATCGGCACCGCCGGAACGGACGAGAAATGCGCTCTCGCCAAGGAGCACGGCGCGGCCCACGCGATCAATTACACGACCCGGGATTTCGTCGCGGAGGTCAAGGAGATCACCGGCGGCAAGGGCGTCGACGCAGTGCTCGACTCGGTCGGCAAGGCGACCTGGGAGGGCTCGCTCGACTGCCTCAAGCCGCTCGGCGTCATGGTCACCTTCGGCAACGCCTCGGGCAAGCCGGACCCGTTCGACCCGCAGATACTGGCGGGCAAGGGCTCGCTGTTCCTCACCCGGCCGACCCTGTTCACCCACATCGCCAGCCGCGAGGCCTGCCAGCAGCGCGCCGACGAGCTGTTCGAGATGGTCACCTCGGGCAAGGTCAAGATCCGGATCAACCAGACCTACGCCCTGGCCGACGTCGCCCAGGCGCACCGCGACCTCGAGGCGCGCAAGACCACCGGCACGACCATCCTGCTGCCGTAGGGTGCGCATTTTGCGCACCGCCGATGGCGGTCCGGGGGGTGCGCAGAATGCGCACCCTACGTCTTCGGCGGATTGCCCGGCACCGGCAAGCCCATCAACGAGGGGTGCGCCCGCTGGTACTGCGGCGGAAAGGCCGCCTGGCCGCGCAACGCCTCGGCCGCGTGCCAGGCCCAGCGCGGATCGAACAGCATGCCGCGCGCCAGCGCCACCATGTCGGCCTGCCCGGTCGAGATGATCGTCTCCGCCTGCACCGGGTCGATGATCCGCCCCACCGCCATCGTCGTCAGCCCCGTCGCCCGCTTGATCTCGGCGGCGAAACCCACCTGGTAGCCCAGCCCCACCGCGATCTTCTGCTCCGGCGAATTGCCGCCGCTGGAGACGTCGACAAAGTCGCAGCCCCGCGCCTTCAGCGCCTCGGTATAGGCGATGGCCTGGTCCAGGTCCCAACCGCCCTCGACCCAGTCCGTCGCCGAGAACCGCACCCCGAGCGGCTTCTGGTCGGGCCACTCGGCCCGGACCGCGTCGAACACCTCCAGCGCAAAGCGCATCCGGTTCTCCAGGCTGCCGCCGTAGTCGTCGCCGCGCCGGTTCGAGATCGGCGACAGGAACTGGTGCAGCAGGTAGCCATGCGCGCTGTGGACCTCGAGCACGTCGAAGCCGAGCCGGACGGCGCGGCGGGTGGCCTGCACGAAGGCGTCCCGGACCCGTTGCATGGTCTGGCCGGTCATCGCCTCCGGGGTGTGCCAGCCGGGGCCGTAGGGCACGGCGGAAGGCCCCACCGTCTGCCAGGCGCCGCTCGCAGCCGTCAGCGGCGCGCCGCCGGCCCAGGGCAGATCGATCGAGGCCTTGCGCCCGGCATGGGCGAGCTGGAGGCCGATCTTCGCACTGCCATAGTCGCGAAAGAACCGGACCACCCGGGCCATCGCGGCCTCGTTCTCGTCCGACCAGAGCCCGGTGCATCCCGGCGTGATCCGCCCCTCCGGCTCGACCCCGGTGGCCTCGACGAAGACCAGCCCGGCGCCGGAGACGGCGAACTGCCCCAGATGCATCAGATGCCAGTCGGTCATGGTGCCGTCATTGGCGCTGTACTGGCACATGGGCGCCACCACGATACGGTTTGCAAGCTCGAGCGAGCGGAGTGAAATTGGCGTAAAAAGCTTCGGCGACATGGGTTTGCGGTTCCTTCTTGAAGTTGGGAATGGGTGCTTGGCGTCAGGTGAATGCGGTCGATCCGTCCGGCGCCGCGATCTCGAACGCGTTCAGCGTCAACGACACCAGCCCGTAATAGCCGACCATCGCGATCAGATCGGCCAGCGCGGGCAGGCCCAGCACCGCGACGGCTTCGTCGAAGGTGGCTTGGCCGAGCTTGTGGTCGCGGGTCAGCTCCAGCGCCACCGCATGGACGACCCGCTGGTCCGCATCGGTCAATTCCGGCGTCTCGCCCTCGCGGATCGCCTCGGTCACGGCCTCCGGGATGCCCGCCTCGTGGGCGAAGCGCACATGGGCGTACCACTCGAACTCCGCCTTGTAATGCGCCCCGGTGACGATGATCGCCAGTTCCGACAGCCTTGGGGGCAGGTGCGAGCCGAAGCGCAGATAGGCGCCCAGCTTCTGCGCCGCATCCGCCAGCCCGGGCGAATTCAGCCAGACCTTCAGCGGCCCTTGCACCCGGCCGCGCGGCCCGGCGACGATCTCGTCATGGATGCGCCGCTGCTCGCCGCTCATCGCCTCGCGCGGCAGCTCCGGCAGGCGGCTCATTCCAGGCCCCTGAAGTCGGGCTTGCGCTTCTCCAGGAAAGCCGCGATGCCCTCGCGCCCCTCCTTCCCGCCGATCGCCGTGGCGATGCCCTCGGCCTCGGCCTCGAGCTGCGCCTCCAGCGTGTTCAGCCGCGCGCTGTCGATCAGCCGCTTGCCCACCGCCAGCGCCGCCGCCGGGCCGTCGGCCAGCCGCGCCGCCAGCTCCAGCGCCGTGGGCAAGGACTGCCCCGGCTCGGTCAGCCGGTTGATCAGGCCTAGCGCATGGAGCCGCTCGACCGGGATGCGGTCGCCGGTGAACACCATCTCGGCCAGCAACTGGCGCGGCAGGGCGGCGCCGAAAAACGCCGTCGCGCCACCGTCCGGCGTGAGACCGATCTTGACATAGGCAATCGAGAAATAGGCGTCGCGCGCCGCCACCACCAAATCACAAGCCGCCGCCAGCGAGGCCCCGGCCCCGGCCGCCCCGCCCTCGACGGCGGCGATGATCGGTTTCGGACAGGCCCGCATCGCCAGGATCATCGCGTGCAGTTTCTCGACGCTGGAACGCCGTGCCGGGTAATCGGCCCGGCTGCGCTCCTTGAGCCCGTGGACATTGCCGCCCGACGAGAAGAACCCCTGCGTCCCGGTCACCACGATGGCGCCGGTCGACCGGTCCCCGGACGCCGCCTCGACCGCCTCGCGGAACCCGTCGTAGAAGTCCCAGTTCAGCGCGTTCCGGGTCGCCGGGTCGTCGATGGTGGCGACCAGCACCCGGCCCTTGCGCTCCAGGATCAGTTTTTCCATTACCCCGCCTCCCGTGAGAACCGTATGAACCGCTCCAGATGATGATCGGTATCGCCGAACAGGTGGTCGATCATCACGATGCGCTTGGCGTAATGGGGCAGCGCCAGCTCCCAGGTCATGGCGACGCCGCCATGCATCTGGATCGCCTCCTCCGCCACCAGCCGCCCGACCCGCCCGACCAGATGCTTGGCCGCCGAAAGGTTGCGCTCGCGGGTGGTCCGCTCCGCATCCAGCGTCGAGGCCGCCAGCATGATGCACGAGCGCGCCTGCTCGATCTCGATCAGCAGGTCGACCATGCGGTGCTGCAAGACCTGGTTGGCGCCGATCGGCTGGCCGAACTGGACCCGGGTCTTGAGGTAATCCAGGGTCAGGTCCTTGGCCACCTCCATCGCCCCGAGGGCTTCGGCGCAGACCGCGAGGATGCCCCGACCGATGGCGCGCTCGATCATCGGATAGGCCTCGCCGGGAGTGCCGACCGGCTCGCCGATGGCGCCGCCCATGGTGATCTCGGCCGCCATGCCGCCGTCGATGGTGGCATAGCCACGCCGCGCCACGCCCTGCTGATGCGGATCGACCCGGAACAGCGCCAGCCCGTCCTCGGCGTCCGCGTCCCCGGCGATCCGGGCCGAGACGATCAGGGTGTCGGCGCTGCCACCGTTGAAGACGACGCTCTTGGCGCCGGTGATCCGCCAGCCCTCCGCGCCCTGCGTCGCCCGGGTCCGCACATGGCTCAGCGCGTAGCGCCCGTCCGGCTCGCCGTGGGCCAGCGCCAGCAGGCGCTCGCCCGCCATCACCTGGCCCAGCGTTTGGGCGTCGCCGGTGTCGATCAGCGGGCTCGCCCCGAGGATGCCGGAGGCCAGGAACGGCTCCACCACCAGGCCGCGCCCGAGCGCCTCGAACACCAGCATGATGTCCTCGCCGGTGCCCCCGTATCCATCGACTTCCGGCGGCATCAGCGCCCCGATCAGGCCCAGACCGGCGAAGTCGCGCCACATCGCGCGCGAGAACCCGAGCTCGCTGGCGGCGAAGTCGTGGCGTTTTTCGATTGGGTAGCGCTCGCGGATGAACCGCTCGGCGGTGTCGGTCAGCATCCGGCGCTCTTCAGAGAGATTGAAGTCCATCCCCGGCCCCCCTCACACCGAACCCACGTCATGCCCCGGCTTGACCGGGGCATCCAGACGCACAACTCGTTGACACGATTCCTGGATTGCCGGGTCAGGCCCGGCAATGACGGTCTTGCGGCGCGGGTATCGACTGAAACTTTCTGCCATCAGAACCCCAGCAGATGCTTGGCGACGATATTGCGCTGGATCTCGTTCGAGCCGCCATAGATCGAGGCCTTGCGCATGTTGAAATAGCCGCGCGCCAGCGCCAGGGCGTAGTCCGGCCCCGGCGCCTGGCCGTTCCAGCCCTCGTCGAAGGCTTCCGGCAGGTCGGGCGCGGCGTAGGGGCCTACCGCCCGGCGCAACAGGTCGGTGGCCTCCTGCCGCACCTGGGTGCCCTTGATCTTCAAGAGCGACGATTCCGCCCCCGGCGACTTGCCCATCCCGGCGGCGGCTATGAGGCGCAGGTTGAAGATCTCCATCGCCATCAGGTCGATCTCGAGGCGCGCCATGCGGGCGGCGAAATACGGGTCCTCGGCCAGCGCCCGCCCGTCCTTGCGCTCGGTCGCGGCGATGCGTTTCAGCCCGGCCAGCGCCTGCTTCGAGGCGGCGACCCCGGCGATGCCGGTGCGCTCGTAGTTCAGCAGGTATTTCGCCACCGTCCAGCCGTCGTTCTCGGCGCCCACCAGGTTTTCCACCGGCACGTGGACATCGGTCAGGAACACCTCGTTGACGTCGTGCTCGCCCTCCAGGGTGATGATCGGGCGGACCTCGATGCCGGGGCTGTCCATGTCGATCAGCAGGAACGAGATGCCCTGCTGGCGTTTCGGCGCATTCGGGTCGGTGCGCACCAGGCAGAACATGCGGTTGGCGAAATGCGCCATCGTGGTCCAGGTCTTCTGGCCGTTGACGATGTAGTGCTCGCCGTCGCGCACCGCGCGGGTCCTGAGCGAGGCCAGATCCGACCCCGCGCCGGGCTCCGAATAGCCCTGCGCCCACCAGTCCGCGCCGGACAGGATGCGGGGCAGGTAATGCGCCTTCTGCTTTTCGGTGCCGTAGCGGATCAGCACCGGGCCGAGCATGTTGACCCCGAAGGGAATGATCCGCGGCGCGCCGGCGGCGATCATCTCCTCCTCGAAGATGTGTTTCTCGACCGGCGTCCAGCCGGTGCCGCCGTGCTCCACCGGCCAGTGCCAGGCCATCCAGCCGCGTGTCCCCAGCAGGGTGTGCCACTCGTCGTAATCGGCCTTGGTCAGGCGCTGCGCCTTGCGCACCTTTGCCGACAGGCGCTTCGGCAGGCGCTGCTTCAGCCAGTCGTGGACCTCGTCGCGGAAGGCCTGCTCTTCGGCGCTGTAGCTCAGATCCATGCGATGTTCCTCTGCTCCCCCGCGGCGTGTCGCGGGGGTTTCTTTCCCGCTGGTCAAAAGCCTGCCCAAAGCCCGCCCATGGCAGGCCCAAAGCCCGCCCATGGCAGGCCCAAATCATGCCCAAAGCCCGCCCAAAGCGGGCCCGTCGTTTCGGGCATCCCGCGTGCCGATTCCAGCGGCGTTCCCTCGCTCACAGCGTCTCCCCCGTGCCCCAGATCGTCGTCACCTGGCTCGACAGCACACCCCCGTTGCCGTGGGCCAGACAAAGGTTTGCCCCATCGATCTGGCGCTCGCCGCAGGTGCCCCGGGCCTGGCCGATCGCCTCGATCATCACGAACAGGCCATACATGCCGGGATGCACGCAGGACAGCCCGCCGCCATTGGTGTTCACGGGCAGCGCGCCGCCCGGCGCGATACGCCCGCCGGCGACGAAATCCTTACCCTCGCCCTTGGCGCAGAAGCCGAGATCCTCGAGGAAAAGCAAGGTGTTGATGGTGAAGGCATCGTAGAGCTGCACGGTGTCCATGTCGTTCGGCCCGTAGCCCGCCATGGCGAAGGCGCGCGGCCCGCTTTCGCTTGCCGCGGTCAGGGTCAGGTCGGCCATCTCCGAGATCATCCGGTGCTGATGCGCCATCGCCGCGCCGAGCAGGTAGACCGGCTTTTGCGGCCCGTCCTTGGCCCGCTCGGGCCGGGTCAGCACCAGCGCCGCCGCGCCATCGGTGACCAAGCAGCAGTCGAGCTTGCCGAGCGGGTCCGAGATCATCCGCGCCGACAAAACATCTTCGATTCCAATGGGTTCGCGCATGAAGGCGTCTGGGTTCAGCCCGGCCCAGCCCCGCGCCGCCACCGCGACCTCGGCCAGATGCGCGCGGGTCGCGCCGAATTCGTGCAGGTAGCGGCTGGCCGCCAGGGCATAGGCGGTGATCGGGTTGCGCGGCTCGTACTGCGCCTCGTACGGCATCGGCTCGGAGACCGAGCGGAAACCGCCCGCGGTGCGCTGGTTCGAGCCATAGGCGATCACCGCCACCTCGATCAGCCCGGCCTCCAGCGCCAGCGCCGCATCCAGCGCATGGGCCAGCGGCGACGCGCCGCCGATATTGGAGCCGCTGGAATATTTGGGCTGGATGCCCAGATACCCGGCCAGCGACATCGCCGCCATCGAGTGCACCGCCGTCGCGGCGAACAACCCGTCGACCTGGCTCAAGGCAATATCCGCGTCCGCCAGCGCCCGGCAGACCGCCTCGGCCATCAGCTCGGTGGCGCTGCGCCCCGGCGCCTCGCCGCACCCCGCGGTGGCGGCGCCGACACAGGCCGCCTTGCCGCGCAGCTTGCTCAACTCAGCCATCGCCGCCCCCTCATACCGGCTCGAACAGCACCGCCGGAGCGCCGTTCAACTC
>JACZTQ010000141.1 GCA_022573605.1 Pseudomonadota bacterium
GCGAAATCGGTGGGGACGGCGCCTCTCCCCCTCCCGCTTGGGAGGGGGTTGGGGGGAGGGCTGTGGCGGTGCCCGTAATCCGGGCCTCACGCGGTCTTGCGCTCCGGAAACAGCCCCAGCAGCCCGGCCTCGGAGGCCTCGGCCACGCCGCGCTCGGTGACCAGCCCGGTGACCAGGCGGGCCGGGGTGACGTCGAAGGCCGGGTTGGCGGCGGGCGAGCCGGGCGAGACCACGCGGGTTCGCACCACCGCGCCATCCGGGGCGATCCCGGTCACCTCGGTGACCTCGGCGGCGCTGCGCTCCTCGATCGGGATCTCGCCGACCCCGTCGCGCAGGCTCCAGTCGATCGTCGGCGAGGGCAGGCAGACATAGAACGGCACCCCGTTGTCGCGCGCCGCCAGCGCCTTCAGATAGGTGCCGATCTTGTTGCAGACATCGCCCGTGGCGGTGGTCCGGTCGGTGCCGGTGAAGCAGATATCGACCTGGCCGCGCTGCATCAGGTGGCCGCCCGCATTGTCGACGATCACCGTGTGCGGCACGCCGTGATTGTGCAACTCCCAGGCGGTCAGATGGCTGCCCTGGTTGCGCGGCCGGGTCTCGTCGACCCAGACATGGACCGCGATCCCCGCATCATGGGCCTGGTAGATCGGCGCCGTCGCGGTGCCCCAGTCGCAGGTCGCCAGCCAGCCGGCGTTGCAATGGGTCAGGATGTTGACCGGGCCGGGCTTGCGATCAGCGATCGCCCGGATCAGCTCCAGCCCGTGGGCGCCGATGCGGCGGTTGATCTCGACATCCTGCTCGACGATCTCCGCCGCGCGGGCATAGGCGGCGGCCTCGCGCTCGCCCGGCGCCAAGGGAGCCAGCCGCCGGCGCATGTCGTCGAGCGCCCAGCCGAGGTTGATCGCCGTCGGCCGGGTCTCGAACAATCGCTGATAGGCGCCCGCCAGGTTGGCGTCGGAGGCGTCCGCCCGCATCGCCAGCGCCATGCCGTAGGCGGCGGTGGCGCCGATCAGCGGCGCGCCGCGCACCAGCATGGCCCGGATCGCCTGGACCGCCTCGGCCTCGCTGGAAAGGCGCGCGGACACGAACGCGAAGGGCAGCCGGGTCTGGTCGATGATGCCGACGCTCCAGCCGTCGTCCTCGAGCCAGATCGGGCGCCAGGGTTTGCCGTCTACCTTCATGGACTCCATCCTTCTGCGGGCGACGCTCCGCCTTTGGAAATGCCTCCTGCCCCGCGCGGCGTCAACTATTGAGGATCGCGGTCGGCGCATCAATTGCGCCAGCGTCGCCAGGCTCGCAGCGGCGGTGCGGTCGAAATGGCGCTCGCGCGCCGGCGCATGAAATTGACGGCGTTGGCCGAGCGTGATTTTCATTGAGAAAAATTCTTGCGACCATCGAAAAAGCAACTTCACCTGATGGGCAAGCGAGGATAGTTTCGCATCATTCTAAGGTGATTCTACGGTGAGTCCCTCGGGTGGCGTCCTCCCACCCGAAGCGAAGGGAATCCCAAACTACCTGAAGGGAGAATGGATATGGACGGCGATATCACCTGCCCGATGAGGGGCCAGACGACGGCCGGGACCCGATCGAACCGGGACTGGTGGCCAAATCAGTTGAACCTGAAGGTGCTGCACCAGAACTCTCCCCTGTCCGACCCCATGGGCAAGGCGTTCAACTACGCCGAGGAATTCAAGACACTCGACCTGGATGCCCTGAGAAAGGACATCTTCGAGCTGATGACGACGTCGCAGGACTGGTGGCCGGCCGACTATGGCCACTATGGGCCGCTCTTCATCCGGATGGCGTGGCACAGCGCCGGCACCTACCGCATCGCCGACGGCCGCGGCGGCGGAGGGACCGGCCAGCAACGCTTCGCGCCGTTGAACAGCTGGCCCGATAACGGGAACCTCGACAAGGCGCGCATGCTGCTTTGGCCGGTCAAGCAGAAGTACGGCAAGAAGATCTCGTGGGCCGACCTGATGATCTTCGCCGGCAATTGTGCGCTGGAGTCGATGGGCTTCAAGACCTTCGGATTTGGCGGCGGACGCGCGGACGTCTGGGAGCCCGAAGAAGACACCTATTGGGGATCCGAGAACACCTGGCTCGGAGACGAGCGCTACACCGGCGACCGGGTGCTCGAGAATCCTCTCGGCGCCGTTCAGATGGGTCTGATCTACGTCAACCCGGAAGGGCCGAACGGAAACCCGGACCCGATCGGGTCGGGCCAGGACATTCGCGAGACATTCGCGCGCATGGCGATGAACGACGAGGAGACGGTCGCGCTCACTGCTGGCGGACACACCTTCGGCAAAGCTCACGGCGCCGGCGATCCGGTCCATGTCGGCCCCGAACCCGAGAGCGCCCCGATCGAGCAGCAGGGCCTCGGCTGGAAGAACAGCCTTGGTAGCGGCAAGGGCGGCGACGCGATCACCAGCGGCCTCGAAGGCGCCTGGACCGCCACTCCGGTGACCTGGGACCACAGCTACTTCGACACCCTGTTCGGCTATGAGTGGGTACTGACCAAAAGCCCCGCCGGCGCACATCAGTGGGTGCCCAAGGATGGCGCCGGATCGGACACGGTGCCGGATGCCCACGACCCGTCGAAACGGCACGCTCCGATGATGACCACGGCCGACATGGCGATGAGGATGGACCCCATCTACGAGCCGATCTCGCGGCGCTTCCACGCGAACCCGGATCAGTTGGCAGACGCTTTCGCCCGGGCATGGTTCAAGCTGACGCACCGCGACATGGGCCCCCGCTCGCGCTATCTCGGCGCCGAGGTTCCGGCAGAGGAACTGGTCTGGCAGGATCCCGTCCCGGCAGTCACCCATGAACTGATCGGCGAGCAGGACATCGCCAGCCTCAAGGGCAAGATCCTCGCCTCCGGATTGTCCGTCTCCCAACTGGTCTCGACCGCCTGGGCGTCGGCCGCAACCTTCCGCGGCTCCGACATGCGCGGCGGGGCGAACGGGGCGCGTATCCGTCTCGCGCCGCAGAAGGATTGGGACGTCAACCAGCCTGCCCAATTGGCGACGGTGCTCGAAACCCTCGAGGGGGTCCAGAGGGACTTCAACGATTCGCAGTCCAACGGGAAGATGGTCTCGCTCGCCGACCTGATCGTGCTGGGCGGGTGTGCGGCCGTCGAGGTAGCGGCGTCGAGCGCCGGACACGACCTGAGCGTGCCATTCACGCCGGGGCGCACGGACGCGTCGCCGGAGCAGACCGACGTGGACTCCTTCGCCGTGCTCGAACCCGCCGCGGACGGGTTCCGCAACTACCTCAAGACCGAATACGCCGTATCGGCCGAGGAGTTGCTGGTGGATCGGGCGCAATTGATGACCCTGACCGCTCCCGAGATGACGGTGCTGGTTGGCGGCATGCGGGTCTTGAATGCAAACGCCGGACAGTCCCAACACGGCGTCTTCACCAAGCGGCCGAAGACGCTGACCAACGACTTCTTCGTCAACCTGCTCGATATGAGCACGACGTGGAAAGCCGTCTCGGACGCCGAGGACGTGTTCGAGGGACGCGATCGCGCAACGGGCGAACTGAAATGGACCGGCACCCGCGTCGATCTCATCTTCGGTTCGAACTCCCAACTCCGGGCCGTCGCGGAAGTCTACGGATGTGAAGGCTCGCAGCAGGCGTTTGTGCGTGATTTTGTGGCGGCGTGGGACAAGGTGATGAATCTTGATCGCTTCGACCTTGCCTGAGCCCGGCTGAAAGGTCTTCCTTCGAGGGCTGCTACCCGACCAAGGTCTGGCCCCATGCGGACTATCCCCGCCTGACCATCGGCGAGTTCGGACCGAACCGGAACTCGACGAGGCCCCCGGTCTGACCGGCCGGGCTGGCAATTCGGATTGAATGCGGCAATTCGAGCAGATTTCACCATACTAGTGGTTTGAATCCGACATTTCGATCCCGAAATGTCGGGCCACCCCACTAGGTTACGCCATGACCTCGGCGCTGGCCTTCGAGGCCATCGCCACGGCAATGTTCGTGCTGGTGATCCTCGGCGCCACCCAGGACGGCGCGCCGACGATGATGGCCGGGCTGGTGATCGGCCTGACCCTGACCCTGATCCACCTGGCCGGGATCACCATCTCGGGCGCCTCGGTCAACCCGGCCCGCTCGATCGGCCCGGCGCTGGTCGAGAGCATCCGGGGCGGCGATGCGATCAACCAGCTCTGGCTCTACATCGTCGCGCCCCTGATCGGCGGCGCCATCGGCGGCAAGCTGCACCAGTCGGGGATCACCACCATCGACACCGACGACTGATCGCTGCGCCGGGCAAAACGCCGGAACGCCGCGCCCGAATATGGGCGCGGCGAAGGCCGTTTCCGAAACCGGGGGTGGCTTTGGCGGCCGGATCGGGTATTAGAACGTCGGCCGCCTGCCTTCGAGGCGCGGTGGGCCGATGCCGGTCGAGACCGATGACGCGGGGGAACACCAGAAACCGGCAACCTGACGCTAACCTCGGTCCGCAACAAACCCACATCTTGCCGGTCCGGAAATCGGGGCCGCCTGCAACCTCGGACAACGGACACAGATGACCGATAAATCGCCAGCGACAGAGCCCGACTTGCCGCAGATGCCGGCCCGCGACTGGGTGCGGATACTGGCGCCATATCGCGAACCGACCGCCTGGCGCAGCGTGTTCGAACTGGCGGTGACCTTTGTCCCGTTCGCCCTGCTGTGGGGCGCCGCCGTGTGGGCGCTTTCGGTCAGCTATTGGCTCGCTCTCGCCTTCTCGATCCCGTCGGCTGCCTTCCTGGTGCGCCTGTTCCTGATCCAGCACGATTGCGGTCACGGCGCATTGTTCCGGAAAAAGGCCGTCAACGACTGGGTCGGGCGGGTTCTCGGCATCTTCACCCTGACCCCCTACG
Source organism: Pseudomonadota bacterium (assembly GCA_022573605.1). Lineage (GTDB taxonomy): Bacteria > Pseudomonadota > Alphaproteobacteria > Rhodobacterales > Rhodobacteraceae > Thermohalobaculum. Next base: position 4,890 of record JACZTQ010000141.1, read on the forward strand.
TCGTCTGGCGGCGCGGTCACGCGATCCACCATGCCTCGTCGGGCAACCTCGATAAGCGCGGCGTCGGCGACATCCACACCAAGACGGTGCGGGAATACCGGGCGTTGTCGCCTGGCGACCGTTTCGTCTACCGCCTTTATCGCCACCCGATCGCCCTGTTCGTGGTCTTTCCCACCTACGTGTTCCTGTTCCAGAACCGCTTGCCGGTCGGCTTCATGGGCGACGGCTGGAGGTATTGGGCCAGCGCCATGGGAACCAACGCCGCCACCGCCGCGCTGGCCGGCGGGCTGATCTATCTCATCGGACTGGCGCCGTTCCTGCTGATCTTTCTGCCGGTCTCGATCATGGCCGCGGCGATCGGCATCTGGCTGTTCTACGTCCAGCACCAGTTCGAGCGGACCTACTGGGAATGGGAGATCGACTGGAAACGCCACGACGCCGCCCTCTACGGCAGCTCGCATTACGATCTGCCCGGCGTGCTGCGCTGGATGACGGCCAACATCGGCGTGCACCACGTGCATCACCTCTACAGCCGGATCCCGTTCTACCGCCTGCAACAGGTGCTGCGCGATTATCCCGCGCTGGCCAATGTCAGGCGCCTGGGCCTGCGCGAAAGCTTCGCCTGCGTGAAGCTCCAGCTCTGGGATGAAGACCGGCGCAGGCTTGTCTCCTACGCCGAGGCGCGCGAAACCTGAGCGCATGAACCTGTTCGCCAAGCTCCAGGCCGAAGCCGCCGCCGGCCGCCCGGTTCGCGCCGGGCTGATCGGGGCGGGCAAGTTCGGCTCGATGTTCCTCGCCCAGGCGCCGACCACGCCGGGGCTCGAGGTCAGCGCCATCGCCGACCTGGCGCCGGAGCGCGCCCGCGCCGCCCTGACCACCGTCGGCTGGGACGCCGGGCGCGCGGCGCGCACCGCAATCATCACCAGCGGCGCGGAACTTGCGGCCCGCGACGATGTCGACGTGGTGATCGAGGCCACCGGCGACCCGGAGGCCGGCATCCTGCATGCCCGCGCCGCCATCGCCGGGGGCAAGCACATCGTCATGGTCAACGTCGAGGCCGACGTGCTGGCCGGCCCCCTGCTGGCCGCGGAGGCGCGCGCCGCCGGCCTGGTCTACTCGATGGCTTACGGCGACCAGCCCGCACTGGTGGCCGAACTGGTCGATTGGGCGCGGGCCTGCGGCTTTCGCGTGGTGGCGGCGGGCAAGGGCACCAGATACCAGCCCCGCTATCACCGGCTCACCCCGGACGAGGTCTGGGACCATTACGGCATCGGCGCCAACGAGGCCGGGGCGGCGGGCATGAACAGCCAGATGTTCACCTCGTTCATGGACGGCACCAAGTCGGCCATCGAGGCCGCCGCCATCGCCAATGCCTGTGATCTGAAAGCACCCTCGAAGGGGCTCTCGTTCCCGCCCTGCGGGGTCGATGAGCTGGCCCAGGTGCTGCGCCCGGCGAGCCGGGGCGGGATGCTCGAGGACAGCGGCATGGTCGAGGTCATCGCCGCCGAGCAGCGCGACGGCCGCCCGGTCGAGCGCGACCTGCGCTGGGGCGTCTACGTGGTCATCGAGGCGCCAAGCGACTACGCCGCCGCCTGCTTCAAGCAATACGGGCTGAAGACCGATGACAGCGGACGCTTTGCGGCGCTCTACCGGCCCTGCCACCTGATCGGGCTGGAACTCGGCATCTCGGTGCTCAGCGCCGCCCTGCGCGGCGAGGCCACCGGCAGCGCCCGCGCCTTCAACGGCGACGTCATGGCGGTGGCCAAGCGCGACCTGGCGGCGGGCGAGACGCTGGACGGCGAGGGCGGTTATTGCCTCTGGGGCAAGCTGGCCCCGGCGGCGGCGGCGCTGGCCCGCGGCGCGCTGCCGATCGGGCTGGCCCGCGGCGCCGTGCTGTTGCGCTCGATCAAGGCGGGCGAGGTGGTGACCTGGCAGGACGTCGAGATCGACCCGGACCGCCCGGCGGTGCTGGCCCGGCGCGAGATGGAGGCGCGGTTCGCGCCCGGTGAGGAAAGCGTGGCTCGATGAGCGGTTTCAGCAAGGAGTTGCGCCAGCACCTGGCCACCGAGCACGATCTCGGCCGGTTCTCGGAGTTTCTGCGCGAGATCGTCTATGGCGGCAACGACGGCATCGTCACCACCTTCGCCGTGGTGGCCGGGTTCGCCGGCGCCGGGGCCGAGGGCGCCGGGGCGGTCGGGGCCATCGCGGTGCTGCTGTTCGGGCTCGCCAACATTTTCGCCGACGGGGCGTCGATGGGGCTCGGCGCCTTCCTCGCGACCCGCTCGGCGCAGGGCATCTACCGCAGCGCCCGGGCCCGGGAGATGCGCGAGATCCGCGAGCAGCCGGAGAGGGAACGGGACGAACTGTTCGCCATCCTGGGCGCCAAGGGCGTGCCCGAGGCCGACATCCGCGAGTTTGCCGAGCTCTACCGGCGCAACCCGGAGCTGCTGGCCGATTTCATGATGCAGCACGAGATCGGCATGCCCGATCCGACCGGCAGCAGCGCGGCGCTGGACGGGCTGGCGACCTTCCTCTCGTTCGTCTTCTTCGGCGCCATCCCGCTGGTTCCCTATTTCCTGCGCGACCCCGACCAAACCACCTTTCACCTGTCGGTCCTGGCCACCTTCATGGCGCTGACCCTGCTTGGGTTGCTGCGCTGGCGGGTGACCCACGAGCGGGTCGCGCGCTGCGTCGCCGAGACCGTGGTGGTCGGCGGGGTCTGCGCCGTCATCGCCTACGCGGTTGGCATGGCGGTGGGGGGCTGGAGCGGCTAGACCTGTCCGCACCGCCACGACCGGAGCCCGCCGATGTTTCACCCCTTCCAGGTCGAGCAGTTCCTCTCGGAGCACGAGCAGGGCGTGACCTGCAACTTCTCCGAGAGCGGCGTCCAGCCGCTGACGCTGGGCGGGCCGCCGGAGCCGGCGGGCGCCAGCGTGGCGGCGCTGGCGGAGGTGGCGCTCGACGACCCGGAGGTGCGCGGACCCTGTACGGGTTTTGCGGTTTGACCCGGAGCCGCCGTTGCCGGCGCCACAATATTCCGCCGGTTCGGGCTGACCCTCTTCAGCGCCGGAGCAGAGAGACGAGGGCGGCGCCCGTCCCGAGGGTGGGCGTGAAGCGCCCGCCCTGTGGGGCGGGGCGGGCGCTGCCCGGGGGTGCCCCCCGGGCGGGACCTCCGGTCGGCCGGCCGCAGCGGACGGACGCCATCCCGGTTTGCCAGCCCGGAGCCAAGCGTAGGGTGCGCATTCTGCGCACCGTCCCCCGCCCGAACCCACATGAGCGGTGCGCAGGATGCCCACCCTACCGGGGGCCGTTCGTGAAA
>JACZTQ010000142.1 GCA_022573605.1 Pseudomonadota bacterium
GGTAAAACGCCGTTTCAGCAGGGTCAGCAACTCCCCTTCGGTGCCGCCTTGCAGGACCTTCGAGACAAAGGCACCGCCGGGGGCGAGCACCTCGAAGGCGAACTGCGCCGCCGCCTCGGCCAGCGCCATGATCCTGATGTGGTCGGTCTGGCGGTGGCCGCTGGAGGGCGCCGCCATGTCGGACAGCACCACCTCGGCCGGGCCGCCGAGGCGGGCCCTGACCGCCGCGTCGGCGCCCTGGTCGAGAAAATCGAGTTGCATCAGGTCGGCCCCGGCGATCGGCTCGACCTCCCGCAGGTCGACCCCGAGCACGGTGCCGCGCGCCTTGCCGGATTTTGCGCCCAGGGCGTTGACCCGGGGCACCGCCACCTGGCACCAGCCGCCCGGCGCGCAGCCGAGATCGACGACCCGGGCGCCGGGGACCAGGAAGCGGAAACGGTCGTCGATCTCCAGCATCTTGTAGGCGGCCCGCCCGCGGTAGCCGTCCTTCCTGGCCCGCTGGACGTAAGGGTCGTTGAGCTGGCGCTGGAGCCAGCGGGTCGAGGACAGCTTGCGCCCCTTGGCGGTCTTGACGCGGACCTTGAGGGCCCGCTCGCCACGCCCGGAGTCGCCTCTGGCCGGGCTCATTGCGCGGCGATCCGGCGCTGTTGCAGCAGCCCGTAGAGCATGCCCTCGCGCAGGCCCCGGTCGGCGATGCGCAGGCGCGCGACCGGCCAGGCGCGCAGGATGGTCATCAGGATCGCCGCCCCCGAGAGCATCAGCTCGGCCCGGCCCGGGCCGATCCCGCCCCCGAATTCGGAGCCGAATTCCGGATCAGCGGCCCGGCCGGCGCCCAGGCTCAGCATCCGCTCGGTCAATTCGGTGGCGCGCTCCCTGGGCAGCCAGAGGCCGTCGACCTTGCCGCGGTCGTAGCTGCGCAATCCCAGATGCAGCGCCCCGAAGGTGGTGGCGGTGCCGGAGACGCCGATGATCTGCAAGCGCCGGGTCAGGGCGGCCCGGCGCTCCGTTTGGTAAGGGATGAAGGGCGCCAGGTGCTGCTCGAAATGCTCCGACATGGCGGCGAAGCGCCGGCGGGCGTCAGCGATCGAGACAAAGCGTTCATGCAGGGTCGAGACCCCCATCGGCACCGAGATCCAGTCGGCGATATGGTTGGCGGCGGCGCGGGCGTTGGCGCTCTCGGCGCCGTTGGCGCCGGTCGGCGCCAGGGTGCGGATCAGGCTGACGCGCCGGCCGGGCGGGGTGCGCGACATGTCGATCCAGATCAGTTCGGTCGAGCCGCCGCCGATATCGAAGACCAGCAGTTGCTCGGCCTCCGGGTCGATCAGCGGGGCGCAGCCGGCGACCGCGAGGCGGGCCTCCTCCTCGGCCGAGATGATTTCCATCTGCAGGCCGACCTCGCGGGTCACCCGGCGGATGAAGCCGGCGCCGTTGACGGCCCGGCGGCAGGCCGCCGTGGCGATGATGCGGGCGTCGGTGACGCGGTGCCGGCGAATCTTCGCGGCGCAGATGCGCAGCGCCTTCAGGGCCCGGTTCTGGGCCGCCGAGCCAAGCTGGTTGGAGTGCTCGACCCCCTCGCCGAGCCCCTCTCCCAGACGCACCGCGCGCGAGAAGGCGTCGATGACGACGAAACTTTCGCCTTCGGGCCGCGCCACCAGCAGGCGGCAGTTGTTGGTGCCGAGGTCGAGCGCCGCGATGGCCGGCGGCGCGCCGTCGGAATCGACCCCGCGCCGGGGGGCCCGGTCACGCCCCCCTGCCCTGTCGTTCCTGCCACCGGCCTCGTTGCGCGTCGTTCCCACGGTCCACCGTCACGGAGTTGTCGTGCCCCTCCTAGCTCTAGGCTGCGCGGCGCGTGGCGGCAAGCGTGGTGGTTGCAGAGCAAGTTGCCCGAAGCGTGGCCGGGCGCTGGGTAGGGTGCGCATTTTGCGCACCGTTCGCCGGGCCGGATCGCCGAGCGGTGCGCAGGATGCGCACCCTACGGATCGCGGGCCGGGCCGGGCAAGGGCCCAAGCCGTGCATCGGCCTCGCTCGGGGCAAAGCGGTCTCAGCCGGCGCCGGCGGCAATCCGGGCCGGCTCGGGCTCGACGCCGAGGGCGCGGCAGACCTGGAACACCAGCTCGGACTTGTTCAGGGTGTAGAAATGCAGGTCGGTGACGCCTTCCGACAACAACTCGTCGCACTGCTCGGTGGCGATGGCGGTGGACAGCAGGTCGTGCGCGGCGGCGTCCTCGGCGTGGCCATAGGCCTTGAACATCCAGCCCGGCACGGTGGCGCCGCAACTCCGGGCGAAGCGGACGGTCTTGTCGAAATCCTCGATCGGCAGGATGCCGGGCACGATCGGCGCGCTGATGCCGGCCGCGGCGCAGGCGTCGCGGAAGCGATAGAACACCTCGTTCTCGAAGAACAACTGGGTGATCGCCCCGCTGGCCCCGGCGTCGAGCTTGCGTTTCAACTGCTCGATGTCGGCCTGCGGGCTGGCGGCTTCGGGATGGGTCTCCGGGTAGGCCGCGACCCGGATGTCGAACAGGCCGAGGCCGGACAGCGCCGCGACCAGTTCGACGGCGCCCTCGAAGCCGTCGGGATGCGGTCTAAAGCGGTCCTGGCCGGCCGGCGGGTCGCCGCGCAGCGCGACGATGCGGTGGCAGCCCAGCCGGGCGTAGTTGCGCGCCACTTTCAGCACCTCGGCCCGGGTCGCGCCGACGCAGGTCAGGTGCCCGGCGACGTTGAGCCGGGCGCAATCGCGGATCGCCAGCATCGCCGCCATGGTGCGCTCGCGGGTGGCGCCGCCGGCGCCGTAGGTGACCGAGACGAAGTCGGGCGCCAGCGGCGCCAGCCGCTGCACCGATTCCCACAACGCCATGCTGGCCCGCGGGGTCTTGGGCGGAAAGAACTCGAAACTGATTCGGGGCACGATCCGCGCCGCCGGCGAGTCCGATGTCATCCCTGCGCTTCTCCAGAACTGCCGGGCGGGAGCAATCGCACCCGAACCCGCGCGAGTCGATTCAGGGTAAGCTACACGAAATCGACACATCAATGTGTGAATACTCCACCGGCTCAAAGCCGGTGGCTTCAGGTTACGGCTCAAAGCCGGATCGGTCCGCCATTCGGCGGACTCAGGTGACCCGAAAGTCATCGTCCGGCTCTGGCGGCGTCTGGTTCTTGATCTAGTCCGCCCACACTTCATCGGTCACGTTCCCGCTGCTCGCCACCCAGTAGCCACGGGCCCAAAGGTGTTGGCCCCAGTAGCGTTTGCGCAGGATCCCGAACTCGCTCAGCAGCTTGTGCGAACTTCGCCCCTTCAGGTATTGCACCGCCCGAGATACCGACAGATTGGGCGGGATCGACAGCAGCATGTGGACATGATCCCGATTGACCGAGCCGGCCTGAACCATCATCTCATGCGCCCGCGCCGTCTCGCGCAGCAATTCACGGCAACGGTTCCCGACATCGCCGCCAAGCACCTGGTGGCGGTACTTCGTTATCCAGACCAGGTGATACTTGCAGTCCCAAACCGTGTGGCTGCCGCGTTTGTAGGATTCCATACCGGCACTCTACATTGCCGCCGCCGCAAACCCAGGCCGGCTAAAGCCGTGGGATTTACTGATCCCCTATCGGGGACTTTAAAAACGACGCAATCGCGTATAGACTGCCATAATGGCCCAGAGGCGCCGCGCAACAGGTGTCGCAAGGTGTCGCAAATGTCGCCCACCAAGTCGAAAATCTACCCTCGTTAATTTTTTGCTGGTCTATTTAGGGGCCGGTCGAACAAAGCACCGGGGTGGATCATGGCGCGGATGACAGTCGTCTACTGGCGGGATATCCCCGCGCAGGTTATGGTCAAGCAAGGCCGCACCGCGGCCAGGCGGCAATTGCCGGAACGCTTCGAGCAGGCCATTGACAGATGCGCGATGAAGGTTGGCGCGCGCGACGCGGACGCCTATCTTGCAGAGTGGCGGCGCGGCGAGCCGGTCGAGGTCGAGGGCGACCTGGAGCAGGCGGCCCAGGCCGAGGCGACCCGGCTGGAGGCCGAGTTCGACAACGAGCGGATCAAGGCCCTGATCGCCAACGGCGGCTGGGCGGTGGCGCAGACCTGACAACGGAAGACGAAACCGATGGCGACGATTCTCAACCTGTTCGGGCGTAAGGGAAAGACCGAGGCGCGGCGCTCGGCGTCGTCCGCGCTGGCGCGGTTCATCGACGGTTTCTCGATCGAGGTGATGCCGCGCACGGCCGCGGAGATCGCCGATTTCCGCGCCATCCTGCCCGAAGGCACCCGGGTCTACATCGCCCAGATCGAGGGCACGCCGATCGAGGACATGGTCGCCGCCGCCAAGCGCATCGCCGGCCAGGGTTTTGCGGTGATGCCGCATTTCCCGGCCCGGATGATCGCCGACGAGAATATGCTGGCCGACTGGATCGCCCGCTACCGGGGCGAGGCCGGCATCGACCAGGCGCTGCTGCTGGCCGGCGGGCTCGACCAGCCGCGGGGCAAGTTCCACTGCTCGATGCAACTTCTCGAGAGCGGGCTGTTCGACCGGGCCGGGTTCAAGCGGCTGCATGTCGCCGGCCACCCGGAGGGCAACAAGGACATCGACCCCGGCGGCTCGGACGCCAACGTGATGGAGGCGCTGCGCTGGAAGCAGGCGTTCAGTGAGCGCACCGACGCCGAGATGGCGCTGGCGACGCAGTTCTGTTTCGAGGCCAAGCCGGTGATCGCCTGGGTCGAGCGGCTGCGGCGCGAGGGCATCGCCCTGCCGGTCCATATCGGCATCGCCGGTCCGGCCAAGCTGCAAACCATGATCAGGTTCGCGATGACCTGCGGCATCGGCCCCAGCCTGCGGGTGTTGCAGCGCCGGGCCCGGGACGTGGCCAAGCTGGTGCTGCCCTTCACCCCGGAGGAGATCCTGACCGACCTGGCCCTGCACAAGGCGCAAAACCCGGGCTTCGGCATCGCCCAGGTCCATTTCTTCCCGCTCGGCGGCATCTTGAAGACCGCCGAGTTCACCAACGCGTTCGGGGCCGCGCGCCCCGTGTCGCGCGCCGCCAGCGCCTGAGGAGAGCACCAGCAATGACCCGCACCATCGTCGAGTCGAAGACCCAGACCGCGATCATCGGCTTCGACCAGCCGTTCTGCGTGATCGGCGAGCGCATCAACCCGACCGGGCGCAAGAGGCTGGCGGCCGAACTGGAGGCGGGCGATTTCTCCACCGTCGAGAAGGACGCCCTCGAGCAGGTCGCCTGCGGCGCCACCATGCTCGATGTCAATGCCGGGGTGGTCTACAACTCGAACCCGAACCCGAACGAGACCGAGCCGCCCTTGATGCGCAAGGTGATCGAGATGGTGCAGGCCCTGGTCGATGTGCCGCTCTGCATCGACAGTTCGGTGCCCGGCGCGCTGGCGGCGGGGCTGGAAGCCTGCCACGGCCGGCCGCTGCTGAACTCGGTGACCGGCGAGGAGGAGCGCCTCGAGCTGGTGCTGCCGCTGGTGAAGAAATTCAACGTGCCGGTGGTGGCGATCTCGAACGACGACACCGGCATCTCCGAGGACCCGGACGTGCGCTTCGAGGTGGCGAAGAAGATCGTCGAGCGGGCGGCGGATTTCGGCATTCCGGCGCACGACATCGTGGTCGATCCGCTGGTGATGCCGATCGGCGCCGTGGCGACCGCCGGGCTACAGGTTTTCGCCCTGGTGCGGCGCCTGCGCGAGGAGCTGGGCGTCAACACCACTTGCGGCGCCTCGAACATCTCGTTCGGGCTGCCCAACCGGCACGGCATCAACGCCGCCTTCCTGCCGATGCTGATCGCCGCCGGCATGACCTCGGCGATCATGAACCCGGTGCGGCCCCAGGAAATGGAGGCGATCCGCGCCGCCAACCTGCTGATGAACAAAGATCCGCACGGCGCCAAGTGGATCAAGTACAACAAGCCGCCGCTGGCCGAGGGCGAGGTCGCGCCGGGCGCCCGCGGGCGGCGCGAGGGGCGGCGCAGGAGGGCGGTGGCCTAGGTCACATACCCATAAACGAGCGTCGGGTAAGCGCCGCGGCGTCAATGTCGGTTTTCGAACCAACACCGGACGCAAATGAGTGTGTTGGGGAACGCCCGGGTTGTGCCATGAAGCGACATTCCGCCCCGACGCAACGCAGATAGATTCCGCCGCCCCGTCACGCTAGTCTCCGATCTGAAGGAGACATTGTATGGCGCGCCGTCTCGCCGCGATTCTTGCTGCCGACGTGGTCGGCTACTCGTCGCTCATGAACGACGACGAGACCGGGACGCTGGCGGCGCTCAAGGCGCACCGCGCGGAGGTGTTCGACCCGGTGATCGCTGAGCGCGGCGGGCGGCTATTCCTCTCTTACCCAATACCGCAGCGCCCTCCACCGCCGGCGACATTCGAAGAAGCGCTCGACACTGTGAACGCCCCTACGCTGTCGCCCCGCATGAAGGAAGCGTTGGCCTTCGTCGCTACCGAGAACCCGGCGGAGAAGAAGCTCGAGCGGCCACATGCCGCGAGTCTGGAAGCGCTTGAGAGACGCGGGCTGATCTTTCTGAGCAGCACCGATGATGACTGCAGCCTCACCGATACGGGCCGCCGCGCCTTCGAGGCTATCCGGAGCGGGTGAAATTCATTGTGGCCCTGACCGGCAATGGCACCTAACGAAAAGAGCCGCTCCCAGCCTGCCTGCCGCCCCACTGAAAACTACGAGCGCAAGCCACAGTCGCAGCGCCAGACATCCTCACCAGGATCACCCGGCCGACCAGATGGGCCGCCGCCAGTCCTGGCCGACAGCTATCACACAGCTTACCCCGTTGATCCCGCTGAGGAGGATGGTCCAGGTGCGGGTGCTCTCCGAGGCGTAGACTTCGTAGAACGCCGACGAGCCGGCCGCCGCGCCATCCACGCGAACCTCGCCGAGTTCGTTATTCAGCGTTGCGACGATGGCGTCGCGGTTGGCACAGGCCTCCTGCGCCATGGCCTCTGGCGGCAAGGTCGCCGCCGCCCCGCTGACCAGAAGTGATCCAAACAACAGTCTCTGCAACATAACGGCCTCCAATCCTATTGCGTTGGCCGCCGGTAGAAAACGCCCAAGCGGCCCACACGCTGGCTATGGGTTACATGCTCACTATCAGATTCAACTTTAAGAATAAGCTACTACTCTTTGTTCCAAAACAACATTACGTGTAAAGCCTTCCAACGTCAAGCTGAACCCGGTGCATATCGGAGCAGAGCACCCGACAATCACGGCAGGTTTTCGCGGGTCAGTTATGCGCCAGGTGGCCGCACCTCCCGCAGGGGTAATTTCGGGCGGGTGAGCCTCAACAACCTGGCGGCGCTCTACGATGACCAGGGCAACTACGCCGAGGCCGCGCCGCTCTACCGGCGCTCCCTGGCGATCCGGGAAAATACCCTCGGGCCCGAGCATCCGGATGTGGCCAAGGTCTTGGATAACTACGCCGCCCTGCTCCGTAAAAGCCGGTCGGGCCGATGAAGCGGCGGAGATGGAGGCCCGTGCCAAAGCGATCCGAGTGAAATACGAATGAGCGGGTCCGTCGTGCTCATCGCAATGAGACCGACACCATGTCGGCTTTTTGGCGCGAGGGAAGTTCCCGACGCCCCGCTAACGGCGGCTTAGGGTCATAGTCGGAAGTTCAGCACCCGTCAGCGCCACGTCTGGAATGCGCCGATGAACCGACATTCAGGCCCGAGCGTCGGCAATGGGGCGAGTAACGGACCTTCAGGTGCGGCCAAGCGAAGGTCCGAGTTGTGCCAATATGCGGCATTCGTGCCTCGGACAATCCACACATCCATTCGCATTTTCAGCGCACGCTATGCCGGCGTCGAGCAGCGAAGAGGCCGCCACAGATGAAGGGGGGCCTGCGACGGCCCAGGACAATAGGATAGTACTGACGGCACAGGATTACGCACCGGGGCGCGCCAGAACGGCTCGAATGCGTACCGTCTCGCACAGGGCTGATCTGCCAGCGGAAGGAAGGCCATTGAGGTGGCCATTTCGCATCTCTATCTAGCAATGTATGCCAACTGCCTTGAGGAGAGTATCAGTGGCAGAGTTCCAAACAGTGGCTAAAGCCTCGGACGTAGCCGCCGGAGAAATGAAGCTGGTCGATGTCGATGGTGAAGAGGTGGTCATCGCCAACGTTAGCGGCGAGTACTTCGCGTTTAGCAACACGTGCA
>JACZTQ010000143.1 GCA_022573605.1 Pseudomonadota bacterium
AGGCCCGCCGCTTCGGCGCCGTCGAGCGCTGGCACCGCGACCCGGAACTGAAGCTGATGGCCCTGCTGGTCGCCATCGCCACCCTGGCGCTGTTCCTGCGGCACTGGTTCGGGGCGCTGACCATCGAGCTTGGCGACGGCGCCTCGGAAGCGCTGCCGGCGCTCTGGGGGGCGGTGTTCACCAGCCTCTCCTTCCTCACCACCACCGGCTTCGAGAGCGCCTCGTGGCACAGTGCGCGGGACTGGAGCGGGCTGGCCAACCCGGGGCTGATCCTGCTCGGGCTGTGCGCCATCGGCGGGGGTGCGGCGACCACCGCGGGCGGCATCAAGCTGGTGCGCTTCTACGCCCTGCTGCGCCACGGCGCCCGCGAGCTGGAGCGCATCGCCCAGCCCCACAGCGTGCAGGCGGCCGGGTCGCGGCGGCGCGGCGTGCTGCGCGAGGGCGCCTTTCTGGCCTGGGCTTTCGTCATGCTCTACATCATGGCGATTTTCGTTGCCCTGATCGCCCTGACCCTGACCGGGCTGTCGTTCGAGGATTCGCTGGTGGCGGCGATCGCGTCGATCTCGAACACCGGACCGGCCTTCGACCTGGTCGCCCCCGGCGAGATCGATTTCCCGCGCTTGAGCGAATCGCAGCGCCTGATTCTGGCCATCACCATGATCCTCGGGCGGATCGAAACCCTGGCGGTGATATCCCTGTTCAACACCGATAGCTGGCGCCGCTTCGGCCTCGGCGCAAATAATGCTGGAAAAGCGCGCGCCAAAGCCTCAGAGTCGCAACGGTGAGTCCGGGAGAAGCCCGCTCACCTCGCATAGAAAGAAATAAGATCAGGCAAAAAAAATGGCCGGCGAAAACAAACAGAACCTTCAAGACGCCTTTCTCAACCATGTCCGCAAGCAGAAAGTTCCCGTCACCGTGTTCCTGGTGAACGGGGTCAAGCTGCAGGGCGTGATCACCTGGTTCGACAACTTCTGCGTCCTGCTGCGTCGCGACGGTCAGTCGCAGCTTGTCTACAAGCATGCGATCTCGACGGTGATGCCGGCGCAGCCGTTCAGCCTTTACGACGGCGCCGCGGACGCATGACCGGCACCGGGATGAGTGCCGGGATGAGTGCCGGGATGAGTGCCGGGACGGATGATCCGACAGGGGTCGGGTGACGACCCGGGTCTACCTCCTCCACCCCGTGCTGAAAGCGCCGGGCGCCGCCCCCGACCCGGCCGACGCGCTCGCCGAGGGCTGCGCGCTGGTGCGCGCCATCGATGTCGATCTGGCGGGCAGCGCCATCGTGCCGGTGTCGCGCCCCAACTCCGCCACCCTGTTCGGATCGGGCAAGGTCGCCGAGCTGGCCGCGGACCTCAAGGCCGGCGAGATCGACCTGGCGGTCGTCAATCGCGAGTTGAGCCCGATCCAGCAGCGCAATCTGGAACGCGCCTGGGGGGTCAAGGTGCTCGACCGCACCGGGCTGATCCTGGAGATCTTCGGCGAACGCGCCCAGACCCGCGAGGGCGTGTTGCAGGTCGATCTGGCCCACCTGACCTACCAGAAGAGCCGCCTGGTGCGGAGCTGGACCCATCTCGAGCGCCAGCGCGGCGCCACCGGATTTGTCGGCGGCCCCGGCGAGACCCAGATCGAGTCCGACCGGCGCGTCCTCGACGACAAGATCGTGCGCCTCAAACGCCAGTTGGAGAAGGTGGTGCGCACCCGCGCCCTCCACCGCGCGGCCCGCAAGAAGGTGCCGAACCCGGTGGTGGCGCTGGTCGGCTACACCAATGCCGGCAAGTCGACCCTGTTCAATCGGCTGACCGGGGCGCAAGTCCGCGTCGACGACATGCTGTTCGCCACCCTCGACCCGGCCATGCGCCAGATCACCTTGCCCTCGGGGCGCGGCGCCATTCTGTCCGACACGGTCGGTTTCATCTCCAACCTGCCGACCCAGCTGGTCGCCGCTTTCCGGGCGACCCTGGAGGAGGTGCTGGAGGCCGACCTGATCGTCCATGTGCGCGATATCGCCCATGCCTCGAGCGAGGCACAGAACCGCGACGTGCTGGGGGTGCTGCACCAGCTCGGCGTGTCCGGGCCGCGGCTCGACGAGATGATCGAGCTGCGCAACAAGATCGACCTGCTGGAGCCGGAGGAGCGCCAGGCCACCCGCAACGCCGCCGCCCGCGGCGCCGGGGTGGTGGCGGGCTCGGCGCTGACCGGAGAGGGCTGCGACGCCCTGCTGGCCGAGATCGAGGCGCGGCTGTTCCGGCGCCGGATGATCTTCTCTCTCAGGCTCGGCCACCACGAGGGCAGGGCGGTGTCCTGGCTCTACCGCCACGGCGAGGTGCAGGGCCGCGAGGACGGCGAGGCGGGGATCGACCTGACCGTGGAGCTGACCGAGAAGGAATTTTTCCAGTTCCGGAAGGAGTTCGGCATTGGCGCGGCCGAGGTGCGCCGGACCGCCCGGGCGGCGCAATAGAGGCGCAATAGAGGCAATGTACGGCCCCCCTCCCTAACCCTCCCCCCCGAGGGGGGAGGGGATTTGCGCCGCGCTGGATGACAGGCGAAATTCACCCGCTCCAACCGCGCCGGTCTGATGGCGATACACTGGCCACCCGGCGCAACGCAGTCCCCTCCCCCCTCGCGGGAGGGTTAGGGAGGGGGGCCGTACGCCGCAAGGGAGGAGTTAGGGAGGGGGGCGTGCCGCGCCTACTGCGTCCCGCCCTCGCCGATCGGGTCATCGATCAATGCCGGGCGGCCTCGGCCCTCCCGTGCTCGCCGGTCGCCCCGGCCACTTGCCGGGCCAGCTTGACGGTGAACCAGAAGGTGCTGCCCTGGCCGGGCTCGCTGTCGACGCCGATCTCGCCATCCATCAGCTCGACCAGTTGCTTGGAGATGGCCAGGCCCAGGCCGGTGCCGCCGTGTTTCCTGGTGGTCGAGGGGTCGGCCTGGGTGAACTTGTCGAACAGTGTCTCGCGCGCATGCTCGTCGATGCCGATGCCGGTGTCGGAGATGTCGAAGCGCAGCACGATTTGGTCACCGCTGGCAGCTTCCCGGGAGACCTCGACCCTGACTCCGCCCTGATCGGTGAACTTGATCGCGTTGCCGGTCAGATTGAGCAGGATCTGGCGCAATCGCACCGGGTCGCCAATCAGGTTCTGCGGCACTTCGGGGGCGACGCTGCAGGTCAAATCGATCGCCTTCTCGCGCGCCGTGGAGGCAAGCAGCTCGACCGCGGTGTCGGTCACCTGCGACAGCTCGAACGCCACCGGGTCGAGCTCGAGCATGCCCGCTTCGATCTTGGAGTAGTCCAGCACGTCGTTGATCACGGTGACCAGGTGGCGCCCGCTGCTGCCGATGATCTTGATATAACCGGCATATTGTTCGTGCCCGAGGGGCCCGAGCGTCTCCTGCTCGATCAAGGTGGTCAGACCGAGGATGCCGTTCAGCGGGGTGCGCAGCTCGTGGCTCATGTTGGCGAGGAAATCCGATTTGGCCTGGCTCGCCGCCCTGGCCTCCTCGGCCGCCGACAGGGCGTGTCTTCGGGCTCGCTCGGCCTGCGCCTTGGCGGTGCGCAAAGCCTGATCCGCCTGCTCGCGCTCCATCCGCCGGCCGATCTGTTCGGCGACATTGGCGATCACCGCCAGAAGCTCGTGGTCGGGCTCGACCGCGTCGGGTGAAAAGAACTCGAGCACCAGGGCGCACTTGTTCCGCACCATCGCCGGGACCGCGAACGCCCCCTTGATTCCGACATCCTCACCTTTCGCGGTCCGGGAAAAACCGGCATGCTTGGTGATATCCGAAACCCACGCCGGTTCACCGCTGGCCATGACCTGGCCAATCATGCCGACACCCGGCTTGAAGCTGGTTTGTCCGGTTCTTCGCCGAAAGATTTCGAACCGCGCGGGATCATCGAGGTGCCAGATCTTCGATGAGCGAAGCACGCCCGCGCCATCGCTCGCGGTCCGGTAGGCGTGGCCCACCGGCCAACCGGAATATTCACAGATATCGTCGAGGCAGCTCTGGATGAAGGCGTCGATACTGGTGATTCTGTTGGCGTTGGAGGCCACCGATTCCATCAACGCGAGTTTCGCGGTCTTCGAGCGCAGAGCCTCCTCGCGCTGCCTTTGCTCGGTGAC
Organism: Pseudomonadota bacterium; assembly: GCA_022573605.1. GTDB lineage: Bacteria > Pseudomonadota > Alphaproteobacteria > Rhodobacterales > Rhodobacteraceae > Thermohalobaculum. Next base: position 4,122 of record JACZTQ010000143.1, read on the forward strand.
GTCGCGGATGATGCCGGTGAACATGCGCCGGCCGCCGATGGTCATCTCGTCGAGCACCAGGTCCATCGGGAAGGTGGCGCCGTCCTTGCGCAGGCCCAGCAAATCCCGCCTCGCACCGATCACCGATGAAGCGCCGCTACCGCGATAACGGGCGACGTGGCCGTTGTGCTCGCGGGCATACTCGGCCGGCATCAGCAGCTTGATGTTGCGCCCGATCGCTTCCGCGGCGCGGTGGCCGAATATTCGCTCCGCGCCGGGGTTGAACGAGGTGATCACGGCGCGCTCGTCGGTGGTGATGATGGCGTCGCCCACGGTGGTCACGATGCCGTGCAAAAGCGCATCGCGTTCCTCGATCTCGGCCGCGGCCCGTTTGCGCTCGGTGATGTCGATGTAGGTGGTGATGAAACCGCCCTCCGGCATCGGCGCGCCGCGAATTTCGATAACCTCTCCGGTCGGCCGGATTCGCTCGAAACAATGCGGCTCGAAGCGCCGGGCCAGATCGACCCGCGCCTGGACCAGTTGATCGATATCGCCTTCGCCGTACTCGCCGCGCTCGGCGTTGTAGCGGATAACATCCTCGTAGCGCATTCCGTCCCGGATCAGGTGCGGCGGAAATTCAAGCACCTCCGAAAAGGCCCGGTTGAACGCCACCAGCTTGAGATCGGCGTCGAACACGCTGATGCCGCCGGGAAAGTTCTCGATGGTCGCGGTCAGGACCCTGCTGGTCTCGCGCAGGTGGGCATCGCGTTTCTCGATCTCGGAAGCCAGGCGCTGGGTCCGGGGCATCCACAGAACCAGGCCCCAGGCGAGAACCAGGAAGCCGCCGAGAAAGCCGACGAACTTCTCCAGGAAGGCTTGCACCTCGGTGTCGCCAACGACGACGAAGCGGTTCAGCGCCTCGAAGTTGTCGGTGATGTCGATCAGGCTTCCGAACAGCAGCAGCCCGAACCCGGCGATGATGAGATTCCAGCCCTTGCGGGTCGCCCAGAACCGTTCCCGGCCGACTCGGCACAGAAAAAGCACGATCCCGAGCAGAACGAGCGCACGGAGGGTTTCGAGAACGATGTCTGTCATGGATTCTACAGGATTTACCTGAACCAACTCAGTCCCGGCGAGTTCATCGTACACTGGAATGCTTGTCAAAAAGTATTAAACAAATGGTCAAAAAACCCGGCATGATACGCCTGACCGTGCACAAGGAGGCAGGGATGAGCGGCAGATTCACGGTCGGATTTATCGGCATCGGCATGATGGGCGCGCCGATGGCGGCCTGCCTGGCGGCGGCGGGCTGGCCGCTGCGGATATTCGACCCCCGCGCGGAGGCACTGGCCCCGTTCGCCGGGCGCGAAGGCGTCACGCTGGCGGCCAGCCTGGCCGAGGCGGCGGCGGGGGCGGCGCTGGTCATCACCATGCTGCCCGACGGCAAGATCGTGCGCGCGGCGGTGCTGGGGCCGGAGGGGCTCGCGGGCGCGCTGGCGCCGGGCGCCGTGCTGGCCGACATGAGCACCTCGTATCCGCTTGAAACCAAGGCGCTTTCCGAGGCGTTGGCGGGCACCGGCATCGGCCTGGTCGATGCCCCGGTCTCGGGCGGCGTGGGGCGGGCGGAGCGCGGCAAGCTGACCATCATGGCGGGGGGCGAGGGGGCGGTGATCGAGCGCATCGAGGGGGCGTTATCCGCTCTGGGGACGGTCTATCGGACCGGGCCGCTGGGCTCGGGCCACGCGATGAAGGTGTTAAACAATTATCTCTCCGCCTCCGGCCTGGCGGCGGCCTGCGAGGCGGTGCTGATCGGGCGTCGCTTCGGGCTCGACCCGGACCTGATGGCGGATGTCTTCAACGTCTCGACGGGGCGCAGCAACGCCACCGAGGTGAAGTTGAAGCAACAGGTGAACAACGGCAAGTATGCTGCTGGTTTCACGATGGAATTGATGAGTAAGGACTTGCGGATGGCGGCGGCGCTGGCGGGCGATCTGGGGGTCGAGGCCAAGGGGCTGGCGGCCTGCGCGGAGCTCTATGCGAGGGCGCTGGAGGTGCTGGGCGGCAAGGCGGATCACACCGAGATCATGAAGCTGATCGAGGGGGAAGATATCGTTAACGCCCGGCGCTAGCTATTGCCGGCCCGCCATGGGCCCGCCATGGGCATGATTTGGGCATGATTTGGGCCCGCTCTGGGCCCGACATGGGCCCGCCATGGGCCCGATATGGGCGGGCCTTTGCGTTTGAGGCGTTAACAAACGGTAGCAACGGGAAAAAGGCAGTTAACCATGGTCAAGGAGGGCAAACGGCTGGCGCTGGTCACCGGGGCGGCGCGCGGCATCGGGCTGGCGACGGCTTCGAGGTTTTTGGCCGAGGGCTGGCGGGTGGCGCTGCTCGACATCGACGCGCAGACCCTGGCCGCGGCCCATGAGCGCCTCGCGCTGCCTGGCGACACCATGGCGGTGGAATGCGATGTCGCCGAGCCGGACCAGGTGACGGCGGCGGTCGAGGCCGTGGCGGCCCGGTTCGGCCGGATCGACGCGCTGGTCAACAATGCCGGCATCGCCGATTTCCGCCCCATCCTGGAGACGGATTACGCGACCTGGTCGCGCATCCTGGCGGTCAACCTGACGGGGCCGTTCCTGTGCACCCAGGCTTGTGCTCCGGTGATGCTGGCGGGGGGCGGCGGGGCCGTGGTCAACATCGCCTCGATCTCCGGCTTCAGGGCGAGCACCCTGCGCACCGCCTATGGCACCAGCAAGGCCGGGCTGATGCAACTGACCCGGCAGCAGGCGGCGGAACTGGGCGAGATGGGGATCAGGGTGAACGCGGTGGCGCCGGGGCCGGTGGACACGGCGATGGCCAGGAAGGTGCACACGGCCGAGATCCGCGCCGAATATCGCCAGGCGATCCCGCTGGGGCGGTATGGGACGGAGGAGGAGATCGCCGAGGTGGTGTTCTTCTTGGCCAGCGACAGGGCGAGTTATGTGAACGGGCAGATCGTGGCGGTGGATGGCGGGTTTGAATCGACCGGGATCGGGTTGGCGACGTTGCGGGGGGAGTAGGGTGGGTGAAACCCACCGATGCGTGAGGGTGTTTGTGCAAGGAGTGGTGGGTTGGCACCCACCCTACGGCGCGCTGAAAGCAAAGGGTGATAGAGCAATGGAAGAGTGGGTAGCAGCGACAGTTCTTCCGAACATCGAGCTTCAGGTGCCGATAGGCGGCGGGTGTGTTGCCCTCGTGCCGCGCGATGACGCCCGAATCAAAGCCTTGTGTTGCAGTCACCCGAACCTCAAAAAATTCCTTAGCAAATTCACGGACGCATTCAACGAGAAGATCCGGCCTGCCGTGTTAATCGTGCACAAGGACGCCCCGCAATCGGTCTTCACCGTCGATGCGTTGGCGAGCTTTCGAGACGCGATCGCCGTATCTACGGTCGCTTACAACCGCGCTCTTGAACTGCGACATCCACACGGCCTCCGGATCAATTTTTCGAACTCCTTTTGGTTTTATCCGTGGATGCTCGACAAGCAGAATGAGGACCTGACTTGCCGCACGTTCGCTATGCTCGGCACACATGAGGTTAGCGCGTTCAAGGGGCAATCCTCGCCAGAGATTCCTCAAAAGACATTGAGCAGTTCGGATATCGACCAGCCACTTCTGGATGCGCTTATTTCCCGATGGCAGCGCCGTTATACAGGACGCCGCATAAGCTGGTCGGATCGCGCTCTCTTTCGATCCCTGAATATGGCCAACCAAGCAGCCATGCTCCCCGCTGGCAGTGATACAACTTTCTATGATGTTGGGCGATTGATCGCCCTATGGGTCAGCGCGTTTGAAATATTAGCTCATCCGGGCATCGGGAAGTCAGATATATTCGCTGTCTATGACCTGTTGGAGAAGGTCGAGTGGAAAAAGAAACCCTGCGCGGCCCGCCGCTACAAAGCCTATTCACCCAAAAGAAATGCGCAGCATCGGCGCACGCTCGCCTGCTGGCTTTACGGCGAAATCTTTGACGCGCGAAATCAGTCCCTGCATGGGAACGCGGTTTCTCCGAACCGCCTGATCATAAAAAAGACGGA
>JACZTQ010000144.1 GCA_022573605.1 Pseudomonadota bacterium
GGCCACGGCCCTCCGGCTCGGCCGGTTTGGCCGTTGCGCGGCGTTCGGGGTTACGCTCGGCGGCCAGAGCCGGCTCGACCCTGGGGCGCTGGTCCGGCTGAGAATGCGCCGCCGCCTGCAGCGGCGCCGGAGCGACGGAGCCACGGTCGGCATCGAACAGTTCAGGTTCGTCATCGGCGACGGCGACCGGGCGGCTGTGCTCCGCATCACGCAGCGCACGCGCGGCCATCGCCCGCTGGCGCACTTCCTCGGCGCGGGCACGGATGTCGTCGGGCGAGGGCGTCGTCGCGGCGCGGGCCTCGACCGTGCGCCCCGCCTCGGCCGCCGCGCTCTCCTGCTCGGCGACCGGCTCGGCCCGGCGCTGGGTGCTGCGCACCGCGGACATCATGCCCGGATCGGTGGCCTGGGGGCGCCGGCGCGGCGCGCTCTCCAGCGGCGGCCGCTGGGCATAGCTTTCGGCGTCGATGCCGGTGGCGACAACGGAGACGCGCATCCGGCCTTCCATCTCGGGATCGATCGCCGAGCCGAACTTGATCATGGCGTTCGGATCGACCTCGTCCTTGATCCGGTTGGCGGCCTCGTCCATCTCGAACAGGGTCAGGTCGTAGCCGCCGGTGATGTTGATCAGAACACCGCGCGCGCCCTTCAGGCTGACCTCGTCGAGCAGCGGGTTGGCGATCGCCTTCTCGGCCGCGTCGATGGCCCGGGTCTCGCCCTCGGCCTCGCCGGTGCCCATCATCGCCTTGCCCATCTCCTGCATCACCGAGCGGACATCGGCGAAATCGAGGTTGATCATGCCCGGACGCACCATCAGGTCGGTGACCCCCTGCACGCCCTGATAGAGCACGTCGTCGGCCATCACGAAGGCCTCGACGAAGGTGGTGCGCTCGGAGGCGACCTGGAACAGGTTCTGGTTCGGAATCACGATCAGGGTATCGACCACCGCCTGCATCTCGGCGACGCCCGCCTCGGCCAGTTGCATGCGCCGGGCGCCCTCGAACGAGAATGGCTTGGTCACCACGCCGACGGTCAGGATACCCATCTCGCGCGCCGCGCGGGCGACCACCGGGGCCGCACCGGTGCCGGTGCCCCCGCCCATCCCGGCGGTGATGAAGCACATGTGGCAGCCGTCGAGGTGATTGATGATTTCCTCGATCGACTCCTCGGCCGCCGACAGCCCCACCTCCGGCTTCGACCCGGCGCCGAGCCCCCGGGTCACCCCGGCGCCGAGCTGGATCTTGCGGGTCGCGTTCGAGTGCGAAAGCGCCTGGGCGTCGGTGTTGGCGGCGATGAATTCGACGCCCTGCAACTTCTTCTCGATCATGTTGTTGACGGCATTGCCGCCAGCACCCCCGACCCCGAACACGGTTATCCGCGCGCGCAATTCATGATCTTCCGGTTGACATAGATTCAGTGCCATAACTCCTGCCTCTTCATTGTTCCCGGCCTTTTCGGCCTTGTTTCTGCTCTGGTTTTTCTTTCAACCTACCGTAAAGCCGCGCTCACGTCACGCGCGATTTCACCAACTCGTCTTCAGCCACCGGAACATTTCCGCCGCCCGGCCCCGCGCCGACAACGGCCGGGGCGCGGCGAAGTCCCAAAGTTCGTCATGCGGCCGCAAGGCGTAGGTCGCCAGACCGACCACGGTGGAGAAGTCCGGCCCGGCCAGCGACTGCGGCAATCCGGCGATCCGGATCGGCCGGCCGATGCGCGGCCGCCGGCCCATGATCCGGGTCGCCATCTCGTCCACCCCCGGCATCTGGCTGGCGGCGCCGGTCAGCACGATGGAGCATCCCGGCATCTCGGTGATGCCAAGCTCGACCAGCCGCTGGCGCACCAGCCGGAAGGTCTCCTCGACCCTGGGCCGGATCACCCCGATCAGCATCCCGCGGCTGATCTGGCGCCGGTTCGGCGACTCCTCCTCGCCGATCCGGGGCGCATCGATCAGCTCGCGGTCGTCGGCGCCGGTGGGGATCAGGCCGCCATAGAGCGTCTTGATCCGCTCCGCCGCCGCCGAGCGCATCAACAGCCCGGCGGCGATGTCGCTGGTCACATGGTCGCCGCCATAGCGGATCTGCTCGACACAGATCAGGTGATCGCGCAGGAAAACCGAGAACGAGGTCGAGCCGCCGCCCATGTCGATGCACACCGCCCCGGTGCGCTGCTCGTCCTCGACCAGCGCCGACAACCCGCTGGCATAGGGCGCCGCGACCACCCCGGCGAGGTCGAGGTCGCACTGGCGGATGCATTCCATCAGGTTCGACAGCGGCCGTGCATCGACGGTGAGCACATGCATCGCCACCGTCAGCTTGTGCCCGGTCATGCCGCGCGGATCGGTGATCCCGGCCTCGCCATCGACCGAGATCTCGACCGGCTGGGCGTGCAGGATGCGCCGCGCCTCGCCGACCGGCGGCGGCGGGCAGGCGCCCATCACATTCGAGATGTCGCGCCCGGTGACCTGGCCGGTCTCGGTTTCGACCTCGGCCGTGGTCGAGAAGCTCCGCGGTCTGCCGCCGGAGAACGAGACGATGACCTGATCGACCCGCTCCACCTTCGGCGCCGCCATCTTCTCGGCGTTCAGCAGCGCCATCCGGATCGACCGGCAAACCTCGTCCATGTCGACGATTTCGCCGCGACGCACACCGCGCGACTGCACATTGTAGGCGCCCACCACCTCGATGGCGCCGAACAGGCTGGTGCCGAGGCGGTCGTTTCGCCCGGCCTCGGCGAGGCGCGCCGGGTCGAGCTTGAGCACCAGGCAGGTGATCTTCGACGAGCCGATGTCGAGCACCGCCAGCCGGCCCTTCTTGATCGCCAGGTTAAAGCGCGAGCGCATGTTCCGGTAGGGCGTGAGCTGGGCGAAATTCATGTGTCCTCCCCGCCCAGCGCGGCGACGGCCCTTCTGATCTGTAAGGTTTCGGCGGCCTCGGGCTTCATCCGCAGGGTGGGGCGCTCCGGCAGGCGCATGTCGATCACCGCGATGTCGCGGTCGAGCAATTCCTCGCCGTACTGCAGCGCCATGATGCGCGACAGCGCCGCGACGGCGCCGCTCGCCGGCAGCTTGATGGTCAGGCCGCGGTCCAGTTCGAGATCCCAGCGCCGCTCGCCGACCCGGATCAGGGCCCGCAGGCGGGGCACGATGCCGGGGGCGCCGCCGAGCAGCGCGATCACCTCGCCGACCTGATCCGGCGCCCCGGGGCCGCGGATCACCGGCAGCAGCGGATGGCTCGCCCGTGGCCCGGCGGGGCCGATCTCGACGCCGCCCTTGTCGAGCATCACCAGCTCTCCGCCGGTATGGCGGAACAGCACCACGGCGATGCGCTCGACCACGGCGATGCGCAGCGTGCCCCGGGGATCGAACTGGACCGTCGCCGTCTCCACGGCGCCGAGCGCCTCGACCCGGTGGCGCAACTCCTCGACGTCGAGTTTCAGCGACGACATGCCGGGCCGGATATCGACGGCGCGGCGCACCTCGGCCTGCAACTCGTCGCCGCCACCCACCACCGCGACGCCGCTCACGGCGAATTCGGGCCGGGCCGCGATCTGCTCGACGAGGCCGACGACCCTGGCCTCGATCAGGCCGCGCCAGCCGTCATCGGCGGCGACCCGCCAGCCGGCGATGGTCAGGGCGATCAGCGGCAGATAGACCAGCGCCCCGTTGCGCAGGATCGGTTTCGCCCAGGCCCGCGACAGCCGGTAGGAGAGCTTCGACGGGCCGGGACTCTTCCCGGTTCCGGAGCTGACCTCGGGCTTGGCCTTGGGCTTGGCCTCGGGGCGGATTTTCGGAGCTGGCTTCGCGTTGGACTTCGGGTCGGGTGGCGGGCGCACCTCGTCGGGGGCGAGCCGCGGCACTATCTCGCGCATGACGCATCCTCCATCAGCCAGCAGCAAAGCTCCTCGAAGGAAATGCCGCAATGGGCCGCCTGCTCGGGGGCCAGCGAGGTCGAGGTCATGCCGGGCTGGGTGTTGGTCTCCAGCAACACCAGCCCGTCGAGACCGCGGGCCTCGTCCCAGCGCAGATCGGTCCGGCTCAGGCCCCGGCAACCCAGCGCCCGGTGCGCGGTCAGCGCATGGGCCATGCAGGCCTCGAACACTTCGCCCGGCAGATCGGCGGGCACCACGTGACGCGAGCCGCCATCGGCGTATTTGGCGTGGTAGTCGTACCACCCGCTCGCAGCGATGATATCGGTCACCGACAGCGCCCGCTCACCCATCACCGCGACGGTCAGCTCGCGACCCGGCACGAAGCGCTCGACCATCAGCATCTCGGGGGCGTCGTCGGCCAGCCGGGCCGGGCCGTTGGCCTGCTCATGGACGAAATAGATGCCGACCGAGGAGCCCTCGTTGTTCGGCTTGACCACATAGGGCGGCGCCATCGGGTGACCGGCGAGGACCTCGGCACGGGGTGCGAGCAGGCTCTCGGCGACGGGCAGCCCGGCGGCGGCGTAGACCTGCTTGGTGCGGGCCTTGTCCATCGCCAGGGCCGAGGCCGGCAGGCCGGAATGGGTGTAGGGGATCGCCATCCACTCGAGGATGCCCTGGACGCAGCCATCCTCGCCCCAGCGGCCATGCAGCGCGTTGAACACCGCGTCCGGCGCGGCGTCGCTCAACGCCCGGGCGACATCGCGCCCGGCGTCGATCTCGATGACTTCATACCCCGTGCGACGCAGTGCGCTTGCGCATTCCCGGCCGGAAACCAGCGAAACTTCCCGCTCGGCCGACAGGCCGCCCTTCAGCACCACGACACGCGGAAATGTCCTGCTCGACATCCGCGCCCCACTCTACACGGCCGACCCTGATTCGCGCGATTCGCCACGTGATTCGCAACGTGATTCGCAACGTGATTCGTCAGGTGATTCGGCCAACGCCGCTTATGCGGTCTTAGATCGGCAGACGATAACCCCTATACGCCGGATTTCCCAACACAAATCTATGCCGGAGTTCGATTTTACCCGCGCCCGCACCGATTCGCCGAGTTGTTCCAGATCGGCGGCGGTGGCGGCACCGGTGTTGATCAGGAAGTTGCAGTGCTTCGGGCTGACCCGGGCGCCGCCGATGGTCAGGCCGCGGCACCCGGCCTCCTCGATCAGCTTCCAGGCTTTCAACGCGTGGCTGTCGCCGTCGCGCCCGGTCGAGGAGAACCCGGCCGGATTTCTGAACGTCGAGCCCCCGGTGCGCTCGCGGATCGGCTGCGCCGCCTCGCGTTTGGCCAGCAGCGCCGCCATTCGCGCGGTCACGGCGTCGCCGTCGTCAGCACGGCCCTGGAACACCGCACCGGTGAAGATCAACCCCTCGGCGGCGGCGCAATGGCGGTAGGAAAACCCCATCCCGGCGGCGGCGATGGTGACCCGGTTGCCGGCCCGGTCGACGGCGTGGGCCTCGACCAGCACGTCCTTGACCTCGTCGCCATAGCTGCCGGCGTTCATCGCCAGCGCACCGCCGATGGTGCCGGGAACGCCGCGCAGAAACTCCAGCCCGGCGATCCCGGCATGTGCGGCGGCAATCGCGACCTTGGCATCCAGTGCCGCGGCCCCGGCGGTCACCCGTGCGCCGTCGGTGGCAATTGCGCCGAAGCCGCGTCCGAGGCGGACCACCACCCCCGGCACCCCGCCGTCGCGGACCAGCAGGTTCGAGCCGACCCCGACCGGGGTCACCGGAATCCCCGCCGGGCAGACGGCCAGGAACGCCGCCAGGTCTGCGGCGTCGGCGGGCTGGAACAGCACCTCTGCCGGGCCGCCGACCCGGAACCAGGTCAGCTCGGCCAGCGCCCGCATCGGGGTCAACCGGCCGCGCGGCCGGGGCAGCCTCTCGATCAGTGCATCGCCGTGCAATCCGGTCTCCACTCAACCGCCGCGCCGGGCCAGTTCATCCGGCAACGCGTTGGCCCAGGCCGAGATCGTGCCGGCGCCGAGGCAGACCACCATATCGCCCGGCGCCGCGTGCTCGGCGACAAAATCGGCCAGCCCCTCGGGCGCTTCGAGCGCATGGGCCTCGCGGTGGCCATGGGTGCGCAACCCGCCGACCAGGGCGTCGCGCCCGATGCCCTCGATCGGCGCCTCGCCGGCGCCGAAGACCTCGGTGATGGCGACCACGTCGGCATCGTTGAAACAGGCGCAGAACTCCTCGAACAGATCGTGCAGGCGCGAATAGCGGTGCGGCTGGTGGATCGCGATCACCCTTCCCCCGGTCAACGCGCGGGCCGCTTTCAGCACCGCCGTGATCTCGACCGGGTGGTGGCCGTAATCGTCGATGATGGTCACGCCGTTCCATGTCCCGACCCGAGTAAAGCGGCGCTTGACGCCGTCGAAGGCGGCCAGTCCGCGCCGGATATCGTCGAAGCCGATGCCCAGCTCGCGCGCCACCCCGATCGCGGCCAGGGCGTTCAGCACGTTGTGCTCGCCCGGCATCGGCAGGGTCAGGCCCGCGTGGCGCTGCGCGGGCTCGCCGCGGGTCACCACGTCGAAGCGCATGCCGCTATCGGCGAATGCGACATTCTCGGCCCGGATATCGGCCTGGCGCGAGAAGCCGTAGGTCACCACCCGGCGGTCGGTGATGCGGCCGATCAGGCTCTGCACCTCGGGGTGATCGATGCAGGCGACCAGCGCCCCGTAGAACGGGATGTTCGAGACGAAGGCCTCGAAGCCGTCGCGCAACGCATCGAGCGTGCCGTAGTGGTCCATGTGCTCGGGGTCGATATTGGTGACCACGGCGATGGTGGCGGGCAATTTCACGAAGGTGCCGTCGGACTCGTCGGCCTCGACCACCATCCAGCGGCCCTCGCCCAGGCGGGCATTCGAGCCGTAGGCGTGGATGATGCCGCCGTTGATCACCGTGGGGTCCTCGCCGCCGGCATCGAGCAGGGCGGCGATCAGCGAGGTCGTGGTGGTCTTGCCGTGGGTGCCGCCCACCGCGATGTTCGAGCGCAGCCGCATCAACTCCGCCAGCATCTCGGCCCGGCGCACCACCGGCAGGGCGCGGGCGCGGGCGGCATCGAGCTCGGCGTTGCCGCGCTTGATCGCCGACGAGATCACCACCACGCGGGCCTGGCCCAGGTTCTCGGCCGCCTGGCCGATATGGACGGTGGCGCCGAGACCGCGCAGGCGGGCGACGATCGGGCTCTCCTTCAGGTCCGAGCCCTGCACCGCGTAGCCGAGATTCAGCATCACCTCGGCGATCCCCGACATGCCGATGCCGCCGATGCCGACGAAGTGGATCGGGCCGATGTCGAGGGGCAGGGCGGTGGTCGGGGCGGTCGGCGGGTTCACGTGGTTTTCTCCGGAAGACAAAGGGTCGCGCGGGGCGTATCAGGCACCGCCGTCGTTGCCAAGCGCCTCCACCAGATCGGCGAGATCGCCCGCCGCCCGCGGCCGGCCCTGCGCCCTGGCCTGCGCCGCCATGTGGGCCGCCTGGCCGGGCGCCAGCAGCACGGCGCGGATATGGCGGGCCAGCGCATCGGTGGTCAACTCCGCCTCCGGCGCCAGGATCGCGCCGCCAGGGGCCGCCAGCGCCATCGCATTGGCGCTCTGGTGGTCATCCATGGCATGGGGATACGGCACCAGTATGGCGGGGCGGCCGATCGCGGCCAGCTCGGCCACCGTCGAGGCCCCGGCCCGGCAGATCACCAGTTGCGCCGCGGCGATGCGCCGGGGCAGGTCGTCGAAGAACAGCGCCAGTTCGGCCTCGACCCCGGCGCTGGCATAGGCCGCCCGGACCGGCCCCTCCTCCCCGGGCCGCACCTGCTGGGTCACGGCGAGCCGTTGGCGCAGCGCCTCGGGCAGCAGCGAGACCGCCCCCGGCGCCAGCGTGGCGAAAACGCCGGCGCCCTGGCTGCCGCCGAACACCAGCAGGCTGATCGCGCCATCTCCGGGCGGCGCGTAAGGCCGGTCCAGCACCGCCAGCACGGCGTCGCGCAGCGGGTTGCCGAGATGCACCAGCGCGGCGCCGGCGGGCGCATTGGTCACCGGCCAGGTGCCGCAGGCGACCCGGCCGACGCGGCGCGCGAACAGCCGGTTGACCCGGCCCAGCACGCCGTTCTGCTCGTGGATCAGGCGCGGCAGGTCGAGCCGCCAGGCGGCCGCCAGGGCGGGAATGGCGGGGTAGCCGCCAA
>JACZTQ010000145.1 GCA_022573605.1 Pseudomonadota bacterium
CATGTCCATGCAGGCGATGCCGCCCGAGCCGGTCCAGCGGTCGCGGTCGATGACGTAGAGGCCCGGCGAGCAGTCGAGATCGGGGAAGGTCTCGACGAAGGCGGGCCGCAACTCCCAGTGGATGGTGCAGCGATAGCCGCCCAAGAGCCCGGCCCGGGCGAGGATGAAGCTGCCCGACGACAGCGAGCCGATGACCATCCGGGATCGCGCGCATTGGTGCAGCACCGCGTGCGGCCGGGCCCGGTTCGGCGGGTCGGCATCGAGCCCGGCGGTGACGAAGAGATAGTCGATCCCGTCGAGGTTGGCGGCGATCCCGGCCAGCCCGCCGCTGACGTTCACCGTCATGCCGTTCGAGGCCGTGACCGGCGCGCCGTCGTCGCTGTAGAAGCGCCAGTCGTAACATCGCTTGGCGAGCAGCCGGTTGGCGCCGCGCAGCGGCTCGACCCCGCTGACCACGCTGAGCATCGGGAATTCCCGGATCAGCAGGAAGGCGACGGTGGTCGGCGGGTTGCGGCCGTCGGGCATGGTGGAACCGGATCATGTCGGAGATTGTCGTGTTTTTGACAGCGAATGCGACAATTGCCCGGAAACGCCGGGCCGTCAATATCCGGTCAATACCCCGGGCGGCATCGCGGCGCCGGCCGGGGCCGAATGGCGGCGGCTTTTGGGTCAGGTGATCCGGCCTCCGCGTTTATAGGACGTTTCCGACATCGCGGATGTCGCAATTAGGCGTTGCCAGAGGCGGTCCACAACGCCAAAGTGGTTCCCCAACAGAACAACAGCTTCCCAGGGAGGATCACGCGAAATGTCGAATGAACTGAAACACCTCGGCCTGAAGGTCGTGCTCGGCCGGATGAACCGCCGCGACTTCATCGGGCGCGCCGCCGCGCTGGGCGTTGCAGCACCGCTGGCGACGCAGCTTCTGTCCAGCACCGCCCGGGCCAACCCGGTCCGGGGCGGGCACCTGGTCCTGGGCCTGAACGGCGGCGCCACGACCGACAGCCTCGACCCGGGCCTGGCGCCGAGCGCGGTGCCGCAGAGCGTGAATTACGCCTGGGGCGAAACCCTGGTGGTCACCGACCCCAACGACGGCACCGCGCAGCCTTGGCTGGCGGAGAGCTGGGAAGCCTCGGCCGACGCCAAGACATGGGCGTTCAGGATCCGCAAGGGCGTCACCTTCAGCAATGGCAAGACCATGACCGTCGATGACGTCGTCGCGACCCTGAAGCGCCATTCGGACGAGAACTCGAAATCCGGCGCGCTGGGCATCCTGAAGGCGATCGGCCAGAACTTCCGCGCCGACGGCGACAACCTGGTGATCGAGCTGGAATCGGGCAACGCCGACCTGCCCTACCTGCTGTCCGACTACCATATAACCATCCAGCCGAACGGCGGCTTCGATGCACCGGCGGCGGGGATCGGCACAGGCGCCTACACGGTCGAGGTCAACGAGCCGGGCGTGCGCCACACGCTGGTACGCCGTGACGACCACTGGAAGTCGGACTGGGCCTACGTCGACTCGGCCGAGATCCTGGTCATCAACGATACGACCGCGCGGACCGCGGCGATGAGCGGCGGCAAGGTCCATGTGATCAACCGGGTCGACCCGAAGACCGTCCATCTGCTGAAGCGGGTGCCGAACGTCAAGATCAACAACGTCTCGGGCCGGGGCCACTACGTCTTCGTCAGCCATGTCGACACGCCCCCGTTCGACAATGTCGATCTGGGACTGGCGTTGAAATACGCCATCAATCGCGAGGAAATCGTCGACAAGATCCTGCGCGGCTTCGGCACGGTGGGCAACGACTTCCCGATCAACGCGGCCTACGCGTTTTTCCCGGATTCGATCCCGCAGCGCGAGTTCGACACCGACAAGGCGGCCTTCCACTACAAGAAGTCCGGCCATGACGGCTCGCCGATCGTGCTGCGCACCTCGAATGCCGCCTTCGGCGGGGCCGAGGACGCGGCGGTGCTGTTCCAGCAGACCTGCCAAGCGGCGGGCATTCCGCTCGAGATCAAGCGCGAGCCGGCCGACGGCTACTGGTCGAATGTCTGGAACGTGCAGCCGTTCTGCGTCTCCTACTGGAGCGGGCGCCCGACCCAGGACCAGATGTACACGGTGGCCTACCAGTCCGAGGCGGACTGGAACGACACCCGCTGGAAGCGGCCCGAGTTCGACAAGATGATGATCGAGGCGCGGGCCGAGCTGGACGCCGGCCGGCGGAAGGAGATCTACACCTCCATGGCGTTGATGCTGCGCGACGAGGGCGGGCTGATCGTGCCGATGTTCAACGACTTCATCGACGCCTCGACGACCAGGCTGGAGGGTCAGTTGACCGACCCGTCGGCGCCGCTGTCGAACGCTCTGCTCATCTGCCGGGCCTGGTTCGCGTCGTGAACCGGGCAAGGGCGGCGGGGGAACCCGCCGCCCGAGTCCTTTCGGGGGGATATCGTCATGGCTTCTAGAACTTCCGGGATGAATCCGGTTGTCACGCTGCTGTTGCAGCGGATCGGCATCGGGTTCGTGCTGATCATCGCCATCTCGTTCCTGCTGTTCGTCGGGGTCGAAATGCTTCCCGGCGATTTCGCCCGCAACTTCCTGGGCCAGAGCGCGACGCCGGAAGCGGTCGCCAACATCCGCAAGGAGCTTGGCCTCGACGAGCCGCTGCTCAGCCGCTACCTCGGCTGGCTCGGCGGCATGCTGACCGGCGATTTCGGCCACAGCTGGGCCAACAAGGCCAGCGTCAACGAGCAACTGTTCAAGCGGCTGGCCAACACCCTGTTCCTGGCCACCACGGCGGCGCTCTTCGCGGTGCCGATCTCGGTCGGCCTGGGCATGGTGGCGGTGTTCTTCCGCAACAAGCTGCCCGACCATGTGATCAACATCCTGTCGCTGGCGGCGATCTCGATGCCGGAGTTCTTCATCGGCTATCTGATCATCTTCGCCTTCGCGCTGCTCTGGCCGATCGGCGACGGACCGCCGATCATTCCGAGCAGCCCGTTGCTGTCGCTGGCCAATGTCCAGCTCATCTTCCTGCCGGCGCTGACCCTGGTGGTGGTGGTGCTGGCGGCGATGATGCGGATGACCCGGGCGGCGATCCTGAACATCATGGAGTCGGCCTATATCGAGACCGCCGAGCTGAAGGGGCTCAACATGATGACCATCATCCGCAAGCACGCGGCCCCCAACGCGATCTCGCCGATCATCAACGTGGTGGCGCTCAACCTGGCCTATCTGGTGGTCGGGGTGATCGTCGTCGAGGTGATCTTCGCCTATCCCGGCATGGGGCAGTACTTCGTCGATGCGGTGAAAGTGCGCGACATGCCCGTGGTCCAGGCCTGCGGCGTGGTCTTCGCCGGGGTCTATATCGTTTTGAACATGCTGGCCGACGTTGGCGCGATCCTGGCCAACCCGCGGCTGATGCATCCGAAGTGAGGGCGTGATGTCGGTATTCGTCTTCGGCTACTTCACCATGCTGATCGCCGGCTCCAGCCTGGCCGTCTACTACAAGCGCAACGAGGCTTTCGGCGTTCTCTTCACGGTGACCCTGCTGTCGATGCTGTTCGGCATCCTTTGGGGGCAGGTCGCGTTCTGGACCATCTCGGTCATCGCCGTCAGCCTGATCGCCGCCGGGGGCCTGGGCTACTGCTTCCGCGCCTACATGGTGATGCTGCTGCCGGAACAGGCCTCGCGGTTCATGAAGTCGGCGCCGCTGACCGCCTCGTTCGGGATGCTGGTGATCATCGTCATGATCGTGCTGGCGACCTTCGCCGACGTGGTGGCGCCGTTCGGCGAGCGCGAGATCGTCGGCGATGTCTGGGAGCCGGCCGGCGGCGACTACCTGCTGGGCACCGACAATCTCGGGCGCGACATGTTCTCGCGGCTGGTCTACGGCGCCCAGACCACCATCGCGGTGGCGCTGGCGGCGGGCATTCTGTCGTTCTCGATCGGCATGCTGCTGAGCTTCACGGCGGCGGTGATGGGGGGCTGGATCGACCAGGTTCTCAGCCGGTTCAACGACCTGCTGCTGGCGATCCCGACGCTGATCTTCGCGCTGGTGGTGCTGGCCGCGCTGCCGCAGAACATCTTCGTGCTGGTCGGGGTGATGGCGGTGATCGACCAGACCCGGGTGTTCCGGCTCGGCCGGGCGCTGGCGATCGATATCGTGGTGCAGGATTTCGTCGAGGCCGCGAGGCTGCGCGGCGAGGGCTGGTTCTGGATCATCTTCCGCGAGATCCTGCCCAACGTGCTCACCCCGCTGATCGCCGAGTTCGGCCTGCGCTTCGTGTTCGCGATCCTGTTCCTCTCGACGCTGTCGTTCCTCGGCCTGGGCATCCAGCCGCCCGAGGCGGACTGGGGCGGCATGGTCAAGGACAACAAGGACGGCATCATCTTCCTGGTGCCGGCGGCGCTCTACCCGGGCGCCGCGATCGCCATCCTGGCGGTCTGTGTCAACATGGTGGTGGACTGGTTGCTGAACCGCACCGCCAGCCTGAAGGGAGGACGCGGCTGATGGGTATTCTGCTGCAAGTCCGCGACCTGACAATCGGCGCCACGGTCTATCCGCCGGGCGAGGATCCGCACGACATCGAGATCGTCAAGGACATCAGTTTCGACCTCGAGAAGGGTCGGGTGATCGGCCTGATCGGCGAGTCCGGGGCCGGCAAGTCGACCATCGGCCTGGCGGCGCTGGCCTACGGCCGGGGCGGGGTGCGGATCACCGGCGGCGAGGTGCTGCTCGATGGCAAGGACATCCTGCGCTACACCAAGGCCGGCATCCGCGACATCCGCGGGCGCCATGTCTGCTATGTGGCGCAGTCGGCGGCGGCCGGCTTCAACCCGGCGATGCGCCTCGCCGAGCAGGTCGTCGAGGCCACCGTTCTGCACGGCGTGATGGGCCGGGCGGAGGCGCTGGAGCGGGCCCGCTACCTGTTCGGCGTGCTCGGCCTGCCCGACCCGGACGAATTCGGCACCCGCTATCCGCACCAGGTCTCGGGCGGCCAGTTGCAGCGGGCGATGACGGCGATGGCGCTGTGCTCGCGCCCGGACCTGATCGTCTTCGACGAGCCGACCACGGCGCTCGACGTCACCACCCAGATCGACGTGCTGGCGGCGATCAAGCACGCCATCGAGGAAACCGACACGGCGGCGATCTACATCACCCACGATCTGGCGGTGATCGCCCAGATCTCCGACGACATCATGGTGCTGCGCCACGGCGACGCGGTGGAATACGGCACCGTTCAGCAGATCATCGAGGCGCCGCGGGAGGACTACACCCGCCAGTTGATCTCGATCCGGGCCGAGATCAGGCCCGAGGCGCCGGACCAGAGCGACTCGCTGTTGCGGCTGGAGAACATCGACGCCGAATACGGGCCGGCGGCGAAGGTGCTGTTCGACGTCTCCATGCACCTGCCCAGGGGCCAGACCCTGGCCGTGGTGGGCGAGTCCGGCTCCGGCAAGTCGACCGCGGCCAGGGTCATCACCGGGCTGCTGCCGCCGACGCAGGGCCAGGTGATCTTCGACGGCGCGCCGCTGCCGCCGGCGCTGAAGGACCGCACCAAGGACCAGTTGCGCGAATTGCAGATGATCTACCAGATGGCCGACACGGCGATGAACCCGCGCCAGACCGTGGCCGAGATCATCGGCCGTCCGCTGACCTTCTATTTCGGCCTGCGCGGCGAGGAGCGGCGCCACCGGGTGACCGAACTGCTCGACCAGATCGAGATGGGCGATCCCTTCGCCGACCGCTATCCGGCCGAGCTCAGCGGCGGGGAGAAGCAGCGCGTCTGCATCGCCCGCGCGTTGGCCGCAAAACCGCGGCTGATCATCTGCGACGAACCGACCTCGGCGCTCGACCCGCTGGTCGCCGAGGGGGTGCTGAAGCTGCTGATGGATCTGCAGGCCGAGACCCAGGTGAGCTACCTGTTCATCACCCACGACATCGCCACGGTGCGGGCCATCGCCGACAGCGTCGCGGTCATGTATCTCGGCAAGGTGGTGCGCTTCGGACCCAAGAGCAAGGTGCTGAACCCGCCCTTCGACGACTACACCGACCTGCTGCTCAAATCGGTGCCGGAGATGGAACTGGGCTGGCTGGAGCAAGCGCTGGCGAGCCGCAAGATGGCGGCGGCGGGGAACTGAGCCGGGGCGCGCAGGCCCGGCCCCACCGCCGCAGCCTCCCCCCCTTCCCCTTCTCCGGGGCTTACGCGGCCGCATTTGCGGCCACGGTCCCCTGCGAAGCCCAGAGGGAGTGGGGGGCGAAATCGGCGGGGGCGGCGCATCATTCTGTGTCGGGGAAAATGGCCAAGGTAACTTCGCTGCCGGACCAGGTCGACTTCGAGGTGAGCGCCGGCGAGACCTTGCTCGAGGCGGCGCTGCGCTCGGGTGTGCCGTTCGCCCATGCCCGCGGCGGGCGGGCGAAGTGTTCGACCTGCCGGATCTGGGTTCTCGACGGCCTTGACGGCCTCCCGCAACGCTCGCCCGGCGAGGCCTCGATGGCGGATCGTCTGGGCTTTAGCGACGAGGTCCGGCTCGCCTGTCAGCTCCGGCCTGGCGGCGCGCTCCGGGTGCGCCGGCTGGTGCTCGACGAGACCGACCTGATGATGACCAGCCAGCTCGACCGCGACGTGGCGACGCGCACCGGCGAGGCGAAGCGCGTCACCATCTTCTTCAGCGACATCGCCGATTTCACCGCGCTGTCGGAGCGCCTGTCGCCCTACGACGTGATGTACCTGCTCAACCGGTATTTCGTGCAGGCGGGCGACATCATCGAACGGAACGGCGGCTTCATCGACAAGTTCGTCGGCGACGGGCTGATGGCGATCTTCGGCGTCGAGGACCAGGCGGACGCGCCGCTGCGCTCGGTCAACGCGGCGCTCCAGACCCTGGCCGCCGTCGATCGCATGAAGCCGTTCTTCGCCGCCATGTACGGCGCCGATTTCGATATCCGCATCGGGCTGCATTACGGCGAGGCGGTGATCGGCTCGCTGGGATCGGTCGGCCACGAGCGCCTGACCGCGATCGGCGACGTGGTCAACGTGGCCAGCCGGGTCGAGGCCGCCAGCAAGGACGCCGGCACCCGGTTCCTGATCTCCGAGGCGCTCCATGACCGGGTCAAGGACCAGGTCGAGGTTGCCGATTTTGTCAGGATGCGGCTGCGCGGCACCAGCGACCGGATAACCTTGTACGAGATCGACCGGCTGACACCCGAAGCCGATGCGGCGCTGAATGCCGGGGAAGTTCGCGAAACCATGCGGCTTGGCGGCAAGAACTGGGTTCGCGCCTTCGCCGAAGACGAGCTTGCGGTCGACCAGCGCCGGATCCTCGCCTTCGAGAACTGCGACGTGGTCGTGCTGCGCACGGCCGAGGCGTATTACGCCTTCAACAATGCCTGCCCTCACCTCCATTTGCCGCTGTTCGATACCAGGGCGCTGGCGGACGGCGGGCTGGGCGATAACGCGGGCACGGACACGCCGAGGCCGATCGACAGCACCTTCACCGACGACCGCGGCGTGGTTTGCCGATGGCATCTGAGCTGTTTCGATCTGCAAACCGGCGAGGTCAGGGACTGGGCGACGCGGTTGCGCGACGACGGTACCTCGCCGGGTCAGGAATACCTCGGCGACGTCTCGAAAAACCGGGCCGGGCTGACCGTCTACCCCTGCCGCATCCACGACGGCCATCTGTGGATCGCGCTGGATTGAGCTGGATTGAGCAGGACGGACGCGCGGGCCTGCGGCGGTTCGGGGCCGGACCCTCCCCGCTTTAGCAAGATATTATAACTTCGCGTGAAACATCGCTCTTTCGTGTTGGGTGTTTAGCGAGGCTGGCAGATAGGTGAAATCCGGAAGATTGATTGTCCCCTTCTTGGTTTCAAACCTTCGTCTTCCAGACGAAATTGCTTCAGCACGAAGTCGAATCGCCGCATGCTGACCTCCTTGGAATCATGGACCCCGCCGTTAGGCGAAAAGGGTCCATGATTCCAAGGAGGTCAGCATGCCCTACGACACCGGCGCGCACACCGTTTTCTATCATCGCTACCATATCGTCTGGATCACCAAGTATCGCTTCAAGGTGCTGACAGGCGA
>JACZTQ010000146.1 GCA_022573605.1 Pseudomonadota bacterium
GCGGCGGCTCAGCCCGGGGATCGGTGGCTTGGCATCGCTGATTCGGCTTGGCTCGTGCTTCTGGATCGATCTGTCGAGTTTCTTACCGTCGACCTGAATCTGTTCATTGCGGCGGAGAACAGGGGGCTGTCCGTCCGGAACTTCAACCACCTCCGCGACGGTCGCGACCTTTGACCGGACGGAATTCGGTAACGGCAAGCAAGCGTAGGGTGCGCATGCTGCGCACCACTCCCCGCCACAACCGCCACCAACGGTGCGCAAAAATGCGCACCCTACCGCACCCACACCCGGCCCCGCGCGACGGCCAAAAAACATGTCCCATTTTGGCACACTCGACGAATTCCCCATAAAATCAACCCATTAACCCCCATTTCACGCGTGAAATCCGGTTCGAGACGGGGCTTAATCCCGTGCCCCACCTCCGCGCCTGGCCAGAAACGCATCCATGATCGCCTGCGGCTCGCCCCTGGCAAAAGCCTCGCGCTGCGCCGCCACCGCGGCGCGGAAGACCTCGTCGAAACCGGCCAGCGCGATCTCGCGCAGCCGCGCCTTGCTGCGCGCCCAAGCCACCGCCGGCTTGGCCGCCAGCTCGGCCGCCAGCGCACGGGCCGCCGCCACCACCTCGCGCTCGCCCACCATGCGGTTGATCAGCCCCAGCCGCTCGGCCTCCGCCGCCTCGATCAGCCGCCCGGTGAGGCTCAGGTCCCGCACCGCCGAGTGGCCCAGATGCAGCCCCATCCAGTGGCTGCCCATGATGCTGGGGATGCCGGCGTTGATCTCGGGCTGGCCCAGGCGCACGCCCTCGTGCGCCACCCGCAGGTCGGCGACCAGGGCGATCTGGAACCCGGCCCCCGCCGCCACCCCGTTCAGCGCCGCGATCACCGGTTTGCGGGTCTCCAGGATTTGCCGGTAGACGGCGCAGACCTCCCCGAACCAGTCCTCGATCTCGCCCGCCTGCACGGCGCGCGCCTCGGCCAGATCGACCCCGGCGCAGAACGCGCGGCTCCCCGCCCCGGTCAGCACGATCCCGCGCACGCGCTCGTCCGCGTCCAGCTCGGCCAGCGCGCCGACGATGCCCCGCGCCAGCTCGACCGACAGGGCATTGCGCCGGGCCTCGCGGCGAAAGGTCAGGACCGCAATGCCGTCGCGGCGTTCGATCCCGATCAGATCCGTCATGGTTCCCTCCCGATCCGGCTCATCGACACCACCGAAGCCCGTCCCCCGCCCGGGCCCGCCGGTTGGCTTTCCGGCAGCGCCGAGCGGGCGCACCCCGAGGCGCCGTCCGACGATGGTTGAGGTGATGAACCGGCGGAACGAGTTCCGCCCTACCAGGCGCCGGTTACCGCACCAGGCGATATTGCGAGGCGAACACGCCCGGCGGGAACACGTCGAGCGGGCAGAGGCCGTAACTGCCGCCCTTGCTGCCGCCGGCAGGGAAGATGATATCGTTCCCGGCCTGAACCGAGATGCCGAGAAAGTCCCCCTGAGCCGCGAATTCGAAATCGCCGCCGACCACGGCCCGCAGCCCGTTGACGCCCAGTTTCCCCGCCACATGCGCCGAGGCGAGGGCGTAGACCTCCACCCCTCCTTCGCCGGTATCGCAGAAGTCGGTCGCGCCGAGCCGCGCCGCCGACGCCAGGTTGATCGCGGCCTTGTCGAGCTGATTCTGCCCGTTGCCCAACGCAGTCGATGCGAGAACAACGTCTTCGAGGATCAGACCATTCGACGCCACAATCGGGCAGTCGGCGATGATGACGACCCCGGTGATCGTCGTATCGGTCGGCAGCTTCAGGGACTTGTTGCCGTTGCAGGTCGCCACGTAGACCCGGCCCGGCAGATAGCTCTGATCGCCGGTGCCGCTGTAGTGTTCATCGATCGGCACGACGACCACCTGATCGCCGGCGACGAACTGAGGATCGATGTAACCGGGCACATAACCGGATGAAAAATCGGTCAGTCCGTCGATGATTTTGCCGACTGTGCCGTTAAGCGCGTCGAGGGGGTAGACATCGCCCTCCGCCAAGGCGTCCGCCAGACCATCGTTCTTATCATACACGTTCGGCGAGCCGTCCATGTAATCGTAGCTGGGCATGCTCACCTGCACACCGCACGGGCCGGTTTCGTCCGCTCCGCAGACACGCCTCTCGAACGAGTTGTGGTTGGCCATTTCGATGGCGTAGTTTTGACCCGGGTCCTCGGTCATGTTTTGCCCGTGGATGCAGATATCGTTGAAGAAATCGTTCCCGTCGGTGAATCTCACCCGGTTCGCGGCAACCAGGCCGCCCCACCGGCATTCGGAAACGAAATCGACCGCAACCGCCTCGACGCTGATGTTCCAGCGATCGACGGGAATACCCCAGAGACTCAGGATGCGCAGGAAGTTGGTCGCCAGCGGGTTGTTGTTGGCCTCGTCGCGCCGGGTGATCACCCGCACCGCGTCCGGCGCCGCGGTGCCCGGGGTGAAGATCCGGGTATCGAAATCCCAGTTGCCGAAGATCACCTCGCTGGCCTTGAGCACGTTTCCGTTGACGGCGGGATTCATGTTGTCGGCCGCATAGGCGAGCGCCTGGGCGACGCCATCGGTCTGGTCCGGCAACGACATCACCGCCGCCAGCGAGGAGGCGTCGGCGGTCGCCTGCAGCAGGGTCTGGTTGCGGTAGGCGTCGGTCACGTCGACCGCCAGGCCGCCCATGGCGACATAGAGCGAAAACCAGATCAGCGACCAGATGGTGTAGCCACCGCTCTCGTCGCGCAGAAACTTGTGAAAACCCGTACCGGACACACTGGCCTCCTTTACGACAGGGATCGCCCGATCTTCGGCCGAGTGCGCCCTCAAGACGCCACCAGCGCCAAAATGTATTCCATCAATAAAGCACCCCCCGCTCGCCCCGAAGAATAAGGCTTGTCTGAATACTCAATCACAAGTTGCACTGTTTCACCAGCAAATTCGGTTGCGTTTCCGCACCTTTTCACCAATCGTCGCCGCCCTCCATGCCGGGCGCGCGGCTCTGCCGGTGGTGATTCCCCCTCGCGGGCAGCCGCGCGGTGGTCGCAGCGGTGGTCGTAATCGCCTCCGGCGCCGGTACGGCACGGCGGCGCTCGTCCGGCTCACTCGCGGCCCCGCCGGAGGGCCTCGCGGCGCCCACGCCGGTGCTCGCCAGCCCGTCCGCGGCCAGCGCCGCCGGCCGGGCGATCAGCGCGAATGACGGCATAAGCGCGGCATGATCGCCTTATTCTTGACAAACTTTTCAAATTATCCGATGCTCAACCGCAGGGATATCCGAATGCGGGTATGCGATTCTCAGGTTGTATGCCAAATGGCGTCCGGTTTGAGAAAATGGGTGGGAAAAGGTGGCGCTGTCCGAAGAGTAACGCTTAGTTTGTGTTCCGACGTTTAGGTAAGCCTCCGGCCATAGAGGTACAACCCGAAGAACCCCCAAGAGGGCAGCGCCACCTGCCTACCCAACGATCCACCAGCCGGCGGCGCCCTCCAGCGCCGCCGTTGCCGTTGCGGGGAACGGGGCGGTTTCCTATCAAGCTCATTTCCATTCGACATCCGCACCCCGAGTGATTAGAAGGTGCCGCGAAACGCAACAGCGCAATTTCGAGCCGAATGACTTCATTCGGCGACCCGGGTTTGCGCCACAACAAGGACTAGAGCCTCCACCCTGATCCCATCAGGCCGAACAAGGCTCTACAGCGAGCGGACTCCCGATGCAGAATGTCGTCCTCATCATCCACCTGATCATTGCCATGACGCTGATCGGCGTGGTGCTGCTGCAACGCTCGGAAGGCGGCGCGCTCGGCATTGGCGGCGGCGGCGGCGGCCTGGTCTCGCAGCGCGGCGCCGCGACCGCGCTGAGCAAGATCACCTGGGTGCTGGCGGCCAGTTTTCTCTGCACCTCGATCCTGTTGACGATTCTGGCCAGCGGCGGCTCCGGCTCGATTCTCGACCGCTTCCTGACCGACCCGGACGGCGCCATCCCCACGACCACGCCGCTGACCACCGAGCTTGAAGGCGGCAACCTGCTGCCCCCCGCCGAGACCGTCCCGGCCGCCCCCGCCCCGACGCAGTAGCCCCCCGCCGCGGCAGCCACCAGCGTCCGCCGCGGCGGGCAAAGCGAGACTTTTTGCACATTGTGGCCGCCTCGGCGTATGTTCGTGCGCAAACGACAACGAGGGCCGCATGATCGGGACTCCGCGCAATCCCCCGCCGCTTTTCAGCATCGTCGTGCCGATGCTCAACGAGGCCGGCAGTGTCGAGCCGCTGGCGCGCGAGATCGCCGCCGCCTGCGCCCCGCTCGGGGCCTTCGAGGCGATCTTCGTCAATGACGGCTCGACCGACGCAACATCCGAGCGAATTGCCGCGCTGCGGGCCGAGTTCCCCTGGCTGCGCGAGGTCCGCCACGCCCGGCCCTGCGGCCAGTCGGCGGCGCTGCGCACCGGCGTCACCGCGGCCCGGGCGGCCATTGTCTGCACCATCGACGGCGACGGCCAGAACCCGCCCGCCGAGATCCCGAAACTGCTGGCGCCCCTGCTCGAGGGCCGCCCCGGCCTCGGCCTGGTCGCCGGCCAGCGCATCGGGCGCCAGGACAGCGCCTCGAAGCGGCTCGCCTCGCGCCTGGCCAACCGGCTGCGCGCGCGCATCCTGCACGACGGCACCAGCGACAGCGCCTGCGGGCTGAAGGCGTTCCCGCGCGAGGTTTTCCTGGCGCTGCCGTTCTTCGACCACATGCACCGCTACCTGCCGGCGCTGGTCCGGCGCGAGGGCCTTGCCGTCGAGCTGGTCGATGTCGCCCACCGCGCCCGGTGCTCCGGGGCATCGAAATACACCAATACCGGCCGCGCGGTGGCCGGCCTGCGCGACCTGCTCGGGGTCTGGTGGCTCCTGCACCGGCGCCGCCTGCCGCAGATCACCCACTCCGATTCCACCCACCCCGAAGCCGCCCGCGAGAACCCCTGATGGAGACGCTGGCGGGCTGGCTGGGCGCGCAGACGCGGGCCGAACTGGTCTGGGTCCTGGTCGGCCTCGGCGGCCAGGTGCTGTTCATGATGCGCTTCGTGGTTCAGATCATCGTGTCCGAGAGGGCGCACAGATCGACCATCCCGGTCTCGTTCTGGTGGCTCTCGATCGCCGGCGCCGCGATCCTGCTGGCCTACGCGATCTACCGCGCCGACCCGGTGTTCATCCTCGGCCAGTCGCTGGGCTTCCTGATCTACGCCCGCAATCTCTGGCTGATTCACGCCGAGCAGCGCGACGACCTGTGAACCGCATTCCCGTGCTCATTCAATTTGCCCACGCTGAAACTCTCCGCTAGGCTCCCCAGATCGACGACGTGAACGCGACTGCGTCACGCAACGGGGAAAGCCGATGGCAACAACCCATTGGCGAGGAGGAAACCATGATCACGCTTGAGCAACTCAAAGCCAAACTCGCCGCCGGCCGGATCAGCCGCCGCGGCTTCATGGAGGGCGCGCTCGCCCTCGGCGCCACCGTCGCCGGCGCGGAACTGATGATGGGCAAGGCGCTGGCCGGGCCCTCGAAGGGCGGCACCTTCATACAGGCCCTGACCGGCGGCGCCACCACCGACTCGCTCGACCCGGCCAAGATCCTCGACACCTACATGATCAACGTCAACTCCGGTCAGCTCCACAACAACCTGACCGAGATCGGCCCCGACAACCAGCTCCGTCCCGAACTGGCCGAGAGCTGGGAGGCCTCGGCCGACGCCTCGTCCTGGACCTTCAAGATCCGCCAGGGCGTCGAGTTCCACAACGGCAAGACGCTGGACGCCAACGACGTCGTCGCCAGCTTCCAGCACCACATGGGCGAGAAAACCGAATCCGCCGCCAAGGGCATCGTCAAGGCCATCACCGAGGTCAAGGCCGACGGCAAGGACAC
Source organism: Pseudomonadota bacterium (assembly GCA_022573605.1). Lineage (GTDB taxonomy): Bacteria > Pseudomonadota > Alphaproteobacteria > Rhodobacterales > Rhodobacteraceae > Thermohalobaculum. Next base: position 5,903 of record JACZTQ010000146.1, read on the forward strand.
GGTGGTCTTCATCCTCGACGGCGGCAGCGCCGACTTCCCGTTCATAGTCTCCGACTACCACCTGGCCATCTGCCCGGCCAAGGCCGACGGCACCATGGACTGGCAAGACGGCACCGGCACCGGCGGCTACAAGCTGGTCAGCTTCGAGCCCGGCGTGAACACCATCGTCGAGCGCAACCCGAACTACTGGAAGGAGGGCGCGGCCTGGTTCGACTCGATCGAGAACCTGTTCATCTCCGACGTCACCGCGCGGACCTCGGGGGTGATGGGCGGCAAGCTGCACTCGATGAACAAACTCGACCTCAAGACCGCGGGCCTGCTGGAGAAGAACCCCAACGTCAATCTCCTGATCACCTATGGCAACCAGCACGCCACCCTGCCGATGCACTCCGACAAGGCGCCGTTCGACGACAACAACGTGCGCCTGGCGCTGAAATGGGCGATCGACCGGGCCCAGCTGGTCAAGACCATCCTGCGCGGCTTCGGCGAGATGGGCAACGACCACCCGCTCGGCCCGGCCAACATCTACCGCGCCACGCCGGAGGAATTGCCCCAGCGCGACTACGACGCCGACAAGGCCAAGTACTACATCAAGCAGGCCGGCCTGGATAAGCTCTCGGTCGAGCTCTACGTCGCGTCGTCCGCTTTCGAGGGCGCCGTCGAGGCCGGCTCGCTGTTCCAGGAGTCGGCCAGGAAGGCCGGCATCGAGATCACGCTCAACCGGGCGCCCGACGACGGCTACTGGTCGAATATCTGGCTGGTGAAGCCGTTCACGGCCAGCTACTGGGGCGGCCGCCCGACCGAGGACTGGATCTTCAGCCAGATCTATTCCAAGGGCGCCGACTGGAACGAGTCGAGGTGGGACCACGACCGCTTCAACAAGATCCTGATCGAGGCCCGGGCCGAACTCGACAACGCCAAGCGGCGCGAGATGTATATCGAGATGCAGCGCATCCTGCACCACGAGGGCGGCTCGATCATCCCGCTGTTCATGGCCTACACCCACGCGACCTCCAAGAAGATCGGCATGTCCGACCAGATCGCCTCGAACTGGGAGCTCGACGGCCACAAGAACGGCGAGCGCTGGTGGTTCGCCTGAACCTTGCCGCATGAACCTTCTGGCGGCCCCGGCTCACCCCGGGGCCGCTTTCCGTTGTGGCGGCGGAATCGCCCCCGCACCGCCTTGCCGCCCCCCACCGAATCTTGTATCTCTCTAATCCCGTGGAACGAAATAATGCGGGCGCCTCCCGGGACCATCGGGGCGCTCCGATAAATGCACGGGATCGGGCATGGCACGTTATATCTTCATCACCGGCGGGGTTGTATCCAGCCTCGGCAAGGGCCTCGCCTCGGCCGCCCTCGGCGCGCTGTTGCAGGCGCGCGGCTATACCGTGCGGCTGCGCAAGCTCGACCCCTACCTCAACGTCGACCCCGGCACCATGTCGCCGTTCGAGCACGGCGAGGTCTTCGTCACCGACGACGGCGCCGAGACCGACCTCGATCTGGGCCACTACGAGCGCTTCACCGGGGTCGCCGCGCGCCGGACCGACAGCGTCTCCGCGGGCCGCATCTACTCCAACGTGCTCGAGCGCGAGCGCCGCGGCGGCTACCTCGGCCAGACCATCCAGGTCATCCCCCACGTCACCAACGAGATCAAGGACTGGATCGCCATCGGCGACGACGAGGTCGACTTCATGCTGTGCGAGATCGGCGGCACGGTGGGCGACATCGAGGGCCTGCCGTTCTTCGAGGCGATCCGCCAGTTCGCCCAGGAGCGCGAGCGCCGCCAGTGCATCTTCATGCACCTGACCCTGCTGCCCTGGCTCGCCGCCGCCGGCGAGCTGAAGACCAAGCCGACCCAGCACTCGGTCAAGGAACTGCGCTCGATCGGCATCGCCCCCGACGTGCTGGTCTGCCGCACCGAGCACGAGATCCCGGCCAAGGAGATCGCCAAGCTGGCCCTGTTCTGCAACGTGCGCAGCGATTCGGTGATCCCGGCCCTGGACCTGAAATCGATCTACGAGGCGCCGCTGGCCTATCACGCCGCCGGGCTCGACCAGGCGGTGCTCGACGCCTTCGGCATCTCGCCGGCGCCGCGCCCCAACCTGGAGCGCTGGCAGGCCATCGTCGATGCCGTCCACAACCCCGACGGCGAGGTCCGCATCGCCATCGT
>JACZTQ010000147.1 GCA_022573605.1 Pseudomonadota bacterium
ATGCAGGTGATCCCGGTGGTGGCGGTCGGCGTCGGGCCCCAGCACGGTGGAAAACAGCCCGCAGGCCTTGCGCCATATCTCGCGCAGGAAAGCGCCCGCCGGGGTCTCGCCCCAGTCGCGCGCCACCGTCACCTCGGCGCCGTTGCTCAGCGTGAATCCGCCGATGTCGATGGCCCGGCCGCGGGCGTGTTCCGAGCGCCACCGGCCGGCATTGTTCACGCTGCGGCAGGCATAGCTGCCGGTCACCCGAAGCTCGGCGATGCCGGCCCCCAGATGCGCCCGCGCTTGGCGCTGGGCAACCCCGGTCAGCCAGTCGGCCAGCCGCCGCGCCGTCGGGCAGCCGAGCAGCGCCGGCGGCGAGAGGCGGATGCCGGCGACCGAGGTCACCCGCACCGGATCGTCGATGCCGCAGGCGAGATCGCCCACCTCGACGATGTCGGGCCCGGCCTCGCCCACCAGGCGCGGATCGCGGCAGAGCATCATTGCCGCCGTGGCCGACGGAGCCGCCTCGACGGCGGCGGGGCCATCGCGGGCGGGGCCGTCCGGCCGCTCCGGCGGCAGGGGTGCTGCCAGCACCGCGCTGCTCAGCAAGGCCAGGGCCAGCGCCCCGGAGATCATTCGCCGGGGTCTTGCCCGCCTGACCCCCGGCGGCCGAAATCGGCTGCCGGGGTGTCCTGGCCGGCCTCGATGATGCCGCGCCGGATCTCGCGGGTATGGCTGAAATAGTCGTGCAGATAGTCGCCGTCGCCCATCCGGATCGCGCGTTGCAACATGAACAGCTCCTCGGTGAAGCGCCCGAGGATGTCCAGCGTCGCCGCGCGGTTGTTCAGGAACACGTCGCGCCACATGGTCGGGTCGGAGGCGGCGATCCGGGTGAAGTCGCGAAAACCGGCGGCGGAGAACTTGATCACCTCGCTGCCGGTGACCCGGCGCAGATGGTCGGCGACCCCGACCATGGTGTAGGCGATGACATGGGGCACATGGCTGGTCACCGCCAGCACCAGGTCGTGGTGCGCCGGCTCCATCCGGTCGATCCTGGCCCCCAGCCCCTCCCAGAAGGCTTGCAACCGCTCGACCGGCTCGGCGTCGGCCCCGGCCAGCGGCGTCAGGATGCACCAGCGGCCGTCGAACAGCTCGGCAAAACCCGATTCCGGACCCGAGTGTTCGGTCCCCGCGATCGGGTGGGCGGGCACGAAATGCACGCAATCGGGCAGGTGCGGCGCGACATCGGCGATCAGGCTGACCTTGACCGAGCCCACGTCCGAGACGATGGCGCCGGGCTTCAGCGCCGGGCCGATCTCGGCCGCCACCGCGCCGCAAACGCCGACCGGCACGCACAGGATCACCAGGTCGGCCCCCGCCGCCGCCTCCGCCGCGCTCTCGCAGACCCGGTCGCAGAAGCCCAGCTCCAGCGCTTTGGCCCGCGTCGCCGCGGTGCGCGCATGGCCGGTGATCTCGCCCGCCAGGCCGCCGCGCTTCGCCGCCCGGGCGATCGACGAGCCGATCAGGCCGAGCCCGATCAGGGTCAGCTTTGCAATCATCGCGCCGCTCACGACCCGGCTCCGAAGCTGCGCAGGGCGTCGGCCACCGCGCGACAGCCCACCTCGTCGCCGATCGAGACCCGCAGGTGTCCGGGCAGGCCGTAGCCCGCGACCCGGCGCACGATCAGGCCGCGCGACTTGAGGTGCGCGTCGACCTCGGCGGTGCGCGCGCCGGTCTCGACCAGGATGAAGTTGCCGTGGCTCGGGGTCACGCCGAACCCGGCGGCGCTGACCTCCTTGGCCAGCCAGTCGCGCCAGACCTCGTTGGTCACCGCGCAATGCTCCACATAGTCCGCGTCGCCGATCGCCGCCTCGCCCGCCGCCAGCGCCGTCGCGGTCACGTTGAACGGCCCGCGCACCCGGTTCAGCACGTCGATCACGTGCTCCGGCCCGTAGGCCCAGCCCAGCCGCAGCGCCGCCAGCCCGTGGATCTTCGAGAACGTCCGGGTCATCACCACGTTGTCGCGCGCCCGCACCAGGGCGATGCCGCCGTCATGGCCTTGGGTGCGGACATATTCGGCATAGGCCGCATCGAGCACCAGCAGGGCGCGCGGCGGCAGCGCCCCGGCCAGCCGGGCCAGCGCCGCCTCGTCGACCATGGTGCCGGTGGGGTTGTTCGGGTTGGCCAGGAACACCAGCCTGGTGCGCTCGCTCAGCGCCCCGATCAGGGCGTCCACGTCGGCCGTCAGGTCGCGCTCGGGGGCCGCCACCGGGGTCGCCCCGGCGGCCAGCGCCGACAGCCGGTACATCAGGAAGCCGTGGCGCGAATACAGCACCTCGTCGCCGGCCCCGGCGTAGGCCTTGCACAGCAGCGCGATCAGCTCGTCCGAGCCGGCCCCGCAGACGATCCGCTCGGCCTCCAGCCCATGCACCCCGGCGATCGCCCGGCGCAGCGCCAGATGCCCGCCATCGGGATACAGCGCCAGCCCCTTCGCCGCCGCCAGATAGGCGTCGAGCACACCCGGGCTGGGGCCGAACGGGTTCTCGTTCGAGCTCAGCTTGATCACCCGGTTGGCGCCGGGCGCCGTGCTCTCGCCGCCGACATAGGGGGCGATGTCGAGCACCCCCGGGCGGGGGCAAATCGTCGGATGGGCGATCATGCGCTGTCGCTCCTCGGCTGCAACCCCGCCCCTCTACCGGGTCCGGGACAGCTTGACCAGACCGTCGCCGCGCCGCAGCGGCCGGATGCGCGCGGCAGCCGATCCGGAATCGGGATTTCCGGAGAGCTTCGAGTTGGCACGCGAACCGTCAGCGATCCGTTGTCGGCGGCGCCGTGGCGGCGAGCAACCTATCGGCCGCCCGGCGTCAGGCCAAATGCCCGTTTCACCGGCAGGCCCGTCCACCGCGTCAGGCCGGAAGGATCGCCCCTCAACAGCTAGCAAGATATCTTGAGATAGGCCGTCAGAACCTCGGGGCCGGAAAAGATCACAAAGCCCCGATCTCCCCGCATCCCGGCGTTGATCAAGACTGCGGTTCCCGGCTGAGGTCCATTCTCCGAAGAATCGGTCTTGAAGCGGAGATCGAACTCGGGGAACTCGACCGGTTCCCCCTGTTTGGTCACAACCCGATACACGCCTTGGCAGTAGTCGATGGCCTCGACTTGCTGGTCCGGCGGCGCATCCGCCAAGTGTAATTTCTTGCCCTGCTGGTGAGCAGTGGCCGGGCCGAGACCCAGGGCGACGACAAAGGCGATAACCGCCGGCAAAGCGGCCGCCGCCAGATGCATCTCGCGCCGGGTAGCCGGGGCGGATGGCGCTAATCTGTTCATGTTTCCCCTTTTACGCACCACATGGCGCGGCTTGGGAGCCCGCGCCACGGCATTTCGGTTGGTCGGCTGACAGACGCGCGATCCTACCATGTTTCCACACAAGGCTGAAGCTACCGGAGCGCAGACACCAGCGCCAACGGCTGATATCGCGTCGGCGGCTCGGCCGGCGGTTCGGGCGCGAGTCAGCCCGCCAGCCGCGCCATCGCCGCCCGCGTCTCATCGACCAGCGTCTCGACCAGTTCCGCCGCCGTCGCCTCCCGGTTCAGCCCCACCGCCTGGCCGGACCACAGCGCGATGAAGTCCGGCGAACCCGCCCCGGCGCTGGCCTTGCGCAGCGGGCCGGTGACGGTGTTCATCAGCGGGAAGTCGGGCAGGTCGTCCTCGTGCGCCGCCATTGCCGCCATGTAGCGGTTGACGACGCCCCGCGCCGGGCGGCCCGAGAAGGCCCTGGTCGGCCGGGTGTCGCTGCCGTCGGAGGCCAGCAGCGCGGCTCGGTGCGGGGCCGAGATGCCGGCCTCGGCGGTGGTCAGGAAGGCGGTGCCGATCTGCACCCCGGCCGCCCCCAGCGCCAGCGCCGCGGCGATGCCGCGCCCGTCGGCGATGCCGCCCGCCGCGATCACCGGCACCCCGACCGCATCGACGATCTGCGGCACCAGCGCCATGGTGCCGGTCTGCGAGCCCTTGGGGTCAAGGTAATAGCCGTGATGGCCGCCGGCCTCCCAGCCCTGGGCGATGATCGCATCGACCCCGCGCGCCTCCAGGTCGCGCGCCTCGGCCGGCGTGGTGGCGGTGCTGAGAATCACCGTGCCCGCCTGCTTCAGCGCCGCGACGAAGCGCGCGCCCGGCAGGCCGAAATGGAAGCTGACGACGCGGGGCCGCGCCTCCAGCACCGCTTCGAACACCGCCTCGCCGAAGGGGAAGTTGGTCTCGGCCACCTCCGGCACCTCGCCGAGGTCGAACTCCATGAAGAACGGCGCCAGCAGGGCCCGCGCCCGGGCCGCCTTCTGCTCGTCGTCGCCCGGTGCCCGGTGGGCAAAGAAGTTCATGTTCAGCGCCCGGTTGGTCACCGCCCGGGCTTCCGCGTAGACGGCACGGAACCGCTCCGGCGACATCATCGCGCAGCCGATCGAGCCGAGCCCCCCGGCATTGGCCACCGCCGCCGCCAGCGCCGCCGTGTCCGAGCCCGCCATCGGCGCCTGGATGATCGGATGCGTGACGCCCAGAAGATCGCAAAGCCGACGGTCCCGCCACATGGAATTTTCTCCTACAAGAGGCCACGCGCCGCGCCGCGCCCGGTCGCGGGCTTGGGCTTCGGGCGCAACCCGTCCAGCACCCTGAGCGGCGCGCGCGCGGTCAGCTTCGAGCCCGCCTGCGGCGCGATGTAGACCAGCTTGGTTGCCTCGACCATCACCACGCCGGCCAGTCGCCGCGCATCGATCCGCTGGCCGATGCGCTCGATCGCCGGGGCCGCCCTCAGCCAGAACCGCCGGTGCGACGGCGGCAGATAGAGCGCTGCCGCGCTGCGCTCGGCGGTGAACTTGTTCCCGGCCAGGGTCCGCTCGAGCTGGCCGATCGAATAGGGGCTGCCGTAGCCGAACGGGGTGGCGTCGCGCCGGGCCCAGATCCCGGCCCGGTTCGGCACCACGAAGATCGCCTTGCCGCCCGGCGCCAGCACCCGCCAGATCTCCTCGAGCAGCGCCGCCGGACGCTCGCAGCTCTCCAGCCCGTGGGCGACGATCAACCGGTCGGCAAACCCGCTCGGCACCGGCCACAGGGTCTCCTCGACCAGGGCGGTCACGTTCGGTCCCTCGGACGGCCAGGGGCAGACCCCCTGCTGCGCCGGCATCAGGCACAGCGTGCGCGCCGCCTCCTCCATGAAGGGGCGCAGAAAGGGCGCCGCGAAGCCGAAGCCGACCAGGTTCTGGCCGTGGATATCGGGCCACATGCCGCGCAGACGCTCACGCACCACCCGCTGCACCATCCGGCCAAGCTGGGTGGTGTAGTAGAAGCTGCGTAACTCGACGACATCCAGATGCATTGCGCCCCGCCTCGCGATCGGCGATGCTCAGACTAGAGGAATTCGAGGGAGACCGCCATGCCTGTCGAAATCATCACCGTGCCCTGCCGCTCGGACAACTATGCCTACCTGATCCGCGACCAGGGGTCGGGCAAGGTGGCGCTGGTCGACGCCCCCGCCGCCGATCCCGTCGTCGCGGCGCTGGAGGCGCGCGGCTGGGGTCTCGACCAGATCTGGATCACCCACCACCACGACGACCACACCGAGGGCGTCGAGGCGCTGCGCGCGCGCTACGGCGCGCGGGTCGTCGGCTACCAGCCGGACAGCGCCCGCCTGCCCAGGCTGGACCTGGCGCTGGCGGAGGGCGGGACGGTCGGTCTCGGCGACAGCGTGGCCCGGGTGATCGACGTCTCCGGCCATACCATCGGCCACATCGCCTTCGTGATCGACGCCGAGAAGGCCGCCTTTACCGCCGACAGCCTGATGGCGCTGGGCTGCGGCCGGGTGTTCGAGGGCACCCATGCGATGATGTGGCAGAGTCTGTCGAAACTGATGGCCCTGCCCGACGACACCCAGCTCTATTCCGGCCACAACTACGGCCAGGCCAACGGCCGCTTCGCGCTGACCATCGAGCCCGGCAACGCGGCGCTCCAGGCCCGCATTGCCCGCATCGAGGCGGCGGACGCGGCGGGCGATCCCATCGTGCCGGCCAGCCTCGCCGAGGAACTCGCCACCAACCCCTTCCTGCGCGCCACCCAGCCTTCGGTGAAGGCGTCGGTCGGGCTGGCCGGGGCCGACGACGCGGCGGTGTTCGCCGAGGTGCGGCGGCGGAAGGATGCATTTTGAGTCTTGAATTACGATGCCGATTGTTATAACTTCCGTGCTAACGGAGGCTATCATGCAGCATCTCAAGGTCCGCAAGATCGGCAATTCCCTCGGCGTCGTCCTGCCCAAGGAGACGCTGGCGCTGCTTGGCGTCGGCGAGGGCGACGAGTTAATTGTTTCTGAAGCGCCCAATGGCGAGATGCGCATCACCCGCGGCGAGGTCGATCTCGATCGCCAGCTCGAAGCCGCGCGAAGGGGCATGAAGCGCTACCGCAATGCGCTCAGGGAACTCGCCAAGTGAGCGAGCCGCTCTGGCTCTCCCGCCAGGCCATCGAGATCATCCACGACGAACAACTGGCCGAACATGGCGGCGCCGGGGGTCTGCGCGATTCAGGGTTGCTGGAGTCGGCGCTGGCGCGGCCGCAAAACCTCTTCGCCTCTGGCGAGGGAGACCTCTGCGCCCTCGCTGCCGCCTATGCGGCCGGGATCGTTCGCAACCATCCCTTCGTCGATGGCAACAAGCGCACCGGGTTCCTGGCCGCCTACGCCTTTCTCGACGTGAATGGCCTCGATCTCACTGCCCCCGACGCCGAGGCCGTGGTGATGACGTTGGATCTCGCCTCCGGTGAAATCCCGGAGGAGGGATACGCCGCCTGGCTGCGCGACCGCACGGCCCCGGTAGGGCGGACATGATTGTCCGCCCTGGCTGGTTGATTTGCCGCGATTTCCGAGTCGCGGAGTGAACTCACTTCGCTCGAAATCGCTCCTGCTCACCCGGTCGGCATCTTGGTCTTGCGCAGATACGGCAGCACCCGCTCGAAGCCGCCGAAGCGCGCCTCGGCGTCCTCGTCGGAGACCGCCGGGGTGATGATCACGTCCTCGCCGTGCTGCCACTGCGCCGGGGTCGCCACCTGGTGCTTGGCGGTGAGCTGGATCGAGTCGATCGCCCGCAGGATCTCGTCGAAGTTGCGCCCCGTGGTCATCGGGTAGGTCAGGGTCAGCTTGATCTTCTTGTCCGGCCCGATCACGAAGACGCAGCGCACGGTGGCGTTGTCGGCCGGGGTGCGGCCCTCCGAGCTGTCGCCGGCGCTGGCCGGCAGCATGTCATAGAGCTTGGCCACCTTCAGTTCCGGGTCGCCGATCATCGGGTAGTCGACCGTGTTGCCCGAGACCGTCTCGATATCGGCCTTCCACTTGTGGTGGTTCTCGACCGGATCGACCGAGATGCCGATGATCTTGCAGTTGCGCCGGGCGAAGTCCTCCTTCAGCCCGGCCATGTAACCCAGTTCGGTGGTGCAGACCGGGGTGAAGTCCTTCGGGTGGCTGAACATCACCGCGTAGCCGTCGCCGATCCAGTCGTGGAAGCTGATCGGGCCGGCGGTGGTGTCGGCGGTGAAATCGGGGGCGGTATCGTTGATGCGCAGGCTCATTCGGGTTCCTCCCTGGTGTCGAATGGCCGGACTCTACACCCGATAGATGCGCGTTTACAGGGGCGGCCCTCTCGCCGCCGTGAGATTTCCGGCGCCGCCGATCACGATTTTGTCAACTCGGCGGCCGGAGGCGCTTGCCATTGCCACCGCTGGGATTGCACCATGGCCCGCCTTAGAGGAGCGAGATTCGACCATGATCCCCGGCCTGACCCACCGCCGCCGTTTCACCGACCTCTCCGAGCAGGAGGTGCTGGCGCTGGCGATCTCGTCGGAAGAGGACGATGCCCGCATCTACGAGACCTATGCCGAACGTCTGCGCGCCGATTTTGCGCAATCGGCCAGGCTGTTCGACGAGATGGCGCAAGAGGAGCACCACCACCGCCGCCTGCTGATCGAGCTGCACAAGCGGCGCTTCGGCGAGGTGATCCCGCTGATCCGGC
>JACZTQ010000148.1 GCA_022573605.1 Pseudomonadota bacterium
GGTGCGCCGGGTCGGCGGCTATACCGGTGACGGGCTCGGGGCGATGGCGCAACTGGGAGAGATCGCGGTGCTGGTGGTACTGGCCGGGGCCTGGGCATGATCTTCCTGCGCCACCCACGCCCGGATGCGCCCATCGGCATGTGCTATGGCCGGACCGATCTGGATATCGGGCCGGAGGGCGCGGCGGAGATTGCGCGGGCGCTGGAGGCGACGGCCCCGGTGGCTCGGGTAATCGCCAGCCCGGCCCTGCGTTGCCGGAGGCTGGCCGAGGGGTTGGCGGCGCGCGACGGGGTGGCGTTGCATTTCGAGCCGCGCTTGTGGGAGCTGGATTTTGGCGACTGGGAAGGGGTGCCCTGGGCCGAGATCGGACGCACGACGAGCGATCGTTGGGCAATCGACCCGTGGCGCATCGCGCCGCCCGGCGGCGAGACCTTTGCGGCGGTCCATGCGCGGGTGGGCGAGGTGCTGGCGGAGGCGCCGCCGGGCACGGCGCTGGTCTGCCATGCCGGGCCGATCCGGGTGGCGCGGATGATCCTGACCGGGGCCGGGTTTGCGGCGGTCTTCGCCGAGAAGGTGCCCTATGCGACCCCGATCCGGTTTGTGCGGGAGGCTGTCTGATGGCGCGGGTCTCGCTGATCCTCGGCGGTGCGCGGTCGGGCAAGTCGGCCCGGGCGCTGGCGCTGGCGGCGGCGCCGCAGGTGTTCATCGCCACGGCCGAGGCGCTGGATGGCGAGATGCTTGAGCGCATCGCGCGCCACCAGGGCGAGCGGGGCGCGGGCTGGAGGCTGATCGAGGAGCCGCTGGAACTGGCCCAGGCGGTGCGCGCCAATGCGGCGCAAGGGACCACGCTGGTGGTCGATTGCCTGACCCTGTGGCTGTCGAACCTGATCCATCGCGAGCGCGATATTGGCGCTGCCACGGATGCGCTGGTCGCGGCGCTGGGCGACGCGCCGGGGCGGGTGGTGCTGGTGTCGAACGAGGTCGGCATGGGGCTGGCGCCGATGACCGCGCTGGGCCGCGATTTTCGCGACGCGCAGGGGCGGCTGAACCAGCGCATCGCCGGGGTGGCGGATCATGTTGAGTTCATTGCCGCCGGGTTGCCCCTGGTGCTGAAGGGCGCGCCATGACCGCCGCCCTGATGATCCAGGGCACCGGCTCGAACGTGGGCAAGTCGGTGCTGGTGGCGGGGCTCTGCCGGGCCTACGCGCGGCGCGGGCTGGCGGTGCGCCCTTTCAAGCCGCAGAACATGTCGAACAACGCCGCCGTGACGGCGGATGGCGGCGAGATCGGCCGGGCGCAGGCCTTGCAGGCGCGCGCCGCCGGGGTGGCGCCCTCGGTGCACATGAACCCGGTGCTGCTGAAGCCCGAGACCGAGACCGGGGCCCAGGTGGTGTTGCAGGGCAAGCGCCTGACCCACGCCAAGGCGCGCGATTACGCGGCGCTGAAGCCGCGATTGCTGGAGGGCGTGCTGGAGAGCTTTGCCCGGGTTGGCGACGGGGCGGAGCTGGTGCTGGTCGAGGGCGCGGGCAGCCCGGCGGAGGTCAACCTGCGCCCCGGCGACATCGCCAATATGGGGTTCGCGCACGCGGCGCTTGTGCCGGTGGTGCTGGTCGGAGACATCGACCGGGGCGGGGTGATCGCCCAGATCGTGGGCACCAGGGCGGTGCTTTCCTCCGAGGACAGGAATCTGATAAAAGGATTTATTATCAATAAATTCCGCGGCGATCCTGAACTGTTCGATGACGGCTATCGGCTGATCCGAGAGCAGACCGGCTGGCGCGGGTTCGGGGTCGTGCCGTGGTTCGCGGATGCCGTGAAGCTGCCCGCCGAGGATGCCGCCGATATCCGCCCGGCGACCGCCGGCGGGGCGGTGAAGATCGTCTGCCTGCAACTGTCGCGGATCGCCAATTTCGACGATCTCGATCCGCTGCGCCTCGAGCCGGGGGTCTCGGTCGAGATGGTGCGGCCCGGCCAGCCGGTGCCCGGTGATGCCGATCTGGTGATCGTGCCGGGGACCAAGTCGACCCGGGGCGACCTGGCCTATCTGCGCGAGCAGGGCTGGGACATCGATCTTGCGGCGCATCGCCGCCGGGGCGGGCGCATCCTCGGCATCTGCGGCGGCTACCAGATGCTGGGGCGCTCGGTCGCCGACCCGGAGGGGATCGAGGGCGCGCCGGGCGCCAGCGAGGGGCTGGGGCTGCTGGATGTCGAGACGGTGATGACGCCGGAAAAGCAGGTGACGCGGGTGGCCGGCGAGGACATTGCCAGCGGCTGCCCGGTCGAGGGCTACGAGATCCATATCGGCCGCACCGAGGGTGCCGACCGGGTGCGGCCGCTGTTCCGGATCGGGGGCGCGGAGGAGGGCGCGCAGTCGCCGGACGGGTGCGTGGCGGGGGCCTATCTGCATGGGCTGTTCAGCGGCGACGCGTTTCGCCGGGCTTATCTGGAGGGGTTGGGTGCGGCTGCCTCGGGCCTCGCCTACGAGGCCGAGGTCGAGGCCACGCTGGACCGGCTGGCCGATCATCTGGAGGCGCATCTGGACCTCGACGGGCTGCTGGCGGTGGCGCGGGCGGGGGTGTGAGCCCTGCCGACGTCCCGGACCTGATCCGGTACCTCGATGTGCGGTGCGCAGTGGGTCGAGGCCCCGGCTCGGGGGCCGGGGGGTCTGGAAACGGCGGTGCGCGGCGGTCCCGTCATGCCACGGCTTGGCCGGGGCATCTCTCGACCAGGCGCGGGGTTGTCCGGCCTGGCCGGAGCATGATGGTGATATCTCGCGGCCCGAGAGGCCTTTCGCTTGCGGTCCCGGCGCATCGGTGCTGATCTGGCCGCCGGCGCGCCCATTCCGGCGCCCGCACCATGGACAAATCCGCGATGACACGGGCCAGCATCTTCGAGGGCAGCTCGACCGACCGGCCCGGCCTTGCCGCCGGGTTGATGGTGGGGGCGCTGGTGATCCTGGCGGTGCAGGACTCGATCGTGCGCCTCGCCGGCGCCGATACCACGCTGTGGCAGTTCCAGTTCATCCGCTCCTGTGGCAATCTGGTGCTGTTGCTGGTGCTGGCGCGGGTGATATGGGGCACCGCCCCGAAGCGGCCCAAACGGTTCTGGGCGGTGGCGCTGCGCAGCCTGTTGCAACTGTCGGCGATGATGTTCTTCTACGGCGGCGTGCCGCGCCTCACCCTGGCCGAGATGGGGGCCGGGCTCTACACCTATCCGATCTTCGTCACCATCCTGTCGGTGGTGGTGCTGCGCGAGCCGGTGGGCCTGCGCCGCATCGGCGCGGTGCTGGCCGGCGCGCTGGGGGCGTTCCTGATCCTCCAGCCCGGCAGCGCCGGCTTCCACTGGGTCAAGCTGATGCCGGTCGGGGCCGGGTTCTGCTTTGCCGCGCTGGTGATCGTGACGCGGCGCTACTGCCGCGAGGAATCGCCGGTGACGCTGACCTTCGGGGTCGGGCTCGCCTACGTCGCGGCGACGCTGACCGGCATGGTGGTGCTGAACCTGTTCCCGCCTGGCGAGGCGGCGCGCGAGGTGCTGCCCTACCTGGCGCGCGGCTGGCTGCCGCTGACCGGGGCGGTGGTCGCCCTGGCGCTGGTCTGCTCGGTGTTGAACGTGATCGCCAACCTCGGCCTGACCACGGCCTATCAGAACGCCGAGTCGAGCTGGCTGGCGCCGATCGACTACAGCTACCTGATCTTCGCCACGCTCTGCGGGCTGGCGTTCTTCGGCGATTTCCCGGACGCCTCGATGCTGGCCGGGATGGCGCTGATCGCCGGGGCCGGCGCTTTTACCGCCTGGCGCGAGCGGCAGTTGAAGCGGACTGGGCAGATGCCTGCCGCGCGCTGAACGCGCGGGCTTTTGGGCTCGCTGCCTCCCGGCCTCCCCGACGGCGGACAATCATGTCCGCCCTACCGGGCGGCGCCGCGTTGCCTGGTAGGGCGGACATGTTTGTCCGCCGTCGGGTGGTCTTGTGCGCCTGTTCCAAAAGCTGCTGCGCATCTTTTGGGCGCGCCGCCACCCACCCCTCCTCCCCGCCCAACCACCGATCATGCCCCGGTACCATCGGTGGTTGGGCGGGGAGGAGGGGTGGGTGGCGGAGCCGGAAATCCGCGAAGGCGGATTTCGTCACGGGCATAAGACTCTCCAAGCCGCGTCCGGTGTTGACGCCGCTACAGTGCGGGGTCATGCCTCTGCCAAAGGCTGAAAGGAAAGCACCATGTCCCATGCCCTGATTGCCGACATCCAGACCCGGCTCGAAGCGCTGGAGGCCGAGGGGCTCACCAAGCACGAGCGCGAGATCGTCACCCCGCAAGCGGCCAGTATCGCGGTCGCCACCGGCCACGGGCCCGAGCGGGTGCTGAACATGTGCGCCAACAACTACCTCGGGCTGGCCGACCATCCACGCCTGATCGCGGCCGCCGGGCGGGCGCTGGACGAGCACGGCTTCGGCATGGCCTCGGTGCGCTTCATCTGTGGCACGCAAGGCATCCACCTGGCGCTGGAGCGCGAGCTGGCGGGGTTCCTCGGCGCCGAGGCGGCGATCCTGTTCTCGTCCTGCTTCGACGCCAATGGCGGCGTCTTCGAGGCTCTGCTGGGGGCCGGGGACGCGATCATCTCGGACGCGCTGAACCATGCCTCGATCATCGACGGGGTGCGGCTCTGCAAGGCGCGCCGCCTGCGCTACGCCAACAACGACATGGCCGAGCTGGAGGCGCGGCTGGTCGAGGCGCGGGACGCGCGCCACCGGCTGGTGGTGACCGACGGGGTATTCTCGATGGATGGCATCGTCGCCAACCTGCCGGCGATCTGCGACCTGGCCGAGCGGCACGATGCGTTGGTGCTGGTCGACGACAGCCACGCGACCGGATTCATGGGGCCGAACGGCGGCGGGACGCCGGACCACTGGGGGGTGCGCGAGCGGGTGCATCTGGTCACCACCACCTTTGGCAAGGCGCTGGGCGGGGCCTCGGGCGGCGTCGTCGCGGGACCTGCGCCGCTGGTCGAGATGCTGCGCCAGAAGGCGCGGCCCTACCTGTTCTCGAACGCCCTGGCGCCGGCCATCGTCGAGGGCACCCGCGAGGCGCTGCGCATCGTGAGCGCCGGCGGCGAACTCAGGGCCAGGCTGGCGGCAAACGCGGCGCGGTTCCGCGCCGGCATGACGGCGGCGGGGTTTGAACTGGCGGGCGCGGACCACCCGATCATCCCGGTGATGCTGGGCGACGCGGTGCTGGCGCGGGACTTCGCCGCCGCGATGATGGCGCGCGGGGTCTATGTGACGGCGTTCTCGTTCCCGGTGGTGCCGCGCGGGCAGGCCCGCATCCGGACCCAGATGTCGGCGGCGCACGAGAGCGCGGATATCGACCGCGCCATCGCCGCCTTCATCGCCGTCGGGCGCGAGCTGGAGGTGGTGACCTGAGGGCGCTGGACCAACCCGCCGCCCGCGCGAAGCGCGTGGCGGCGCAAGGGGGTGGGGGCGGGGCCCGGGCGCTTCCCGTAGGGGTGCGCGCGTCAGCGCGCGGCCCAAGGGGCGCAAAACTTGGGAGCCCCGCTTCCCGTAGGGGTGCGCGCGCCGGTTTGCCTTACGCCCTTTCCATGTGCCCTCGCGGGGCCTATCCTTGGGGCTGGTGAAAGGAGAAGGGGGTCGAGGATGGTCAGGACGTTTCTTGCCGCAGGGTTGGTGGTGCTGCTCGCCGCCCCGGCGCTGGCCAATCCGTGCGGCTTCGCGGAGCAGGGCCGGATGGTGGTGGTCGGCTACGCGGTCGGGGCGACGGCGGTTCCCCGCGACCAGCGGGCCAAGCTGGCGAAATTCGCCGCGACGGCGAAATACCGCGACGAGATCTGTGTCTTCGCCCAGGTCGACAAGCAGGGCGGCAAGGCGGCCAATATCCGGGTCGCCGACGGGCGCGCCGAGGCGGTGCGCAGGTTCCTGCCGTCGAAGGGGGTGCGCGACGACACCATCCAGGTCGGCACCCAGAAGAAGGCCTTCACCCTGTTCGGCCTGCTGCCCAGCGACCAGGACGACGACCGGCGGGTCTATGTGACGTTTAACTGAGGGGGGGCGGGTTTGTCGTTGCGGAGTCCTTCGCGGCGGCGGCCGGGCGGCCGCCTTGGCCGGCGGGAGCGTTGCGGGCCGGGGGGCGGGTGATTGGAATTGACCGGGCGGCGGCAGCGGGTAGCATGCCGCGCAAGGGAATCCGAGCACGGCCGGGACGCCAGATGAGCGATGCCGCCAGCGATGCCGCCAACAAGGGCGGGGAACTGACCGTCCGGGTCTGGCGCGGGGCGGAGGTGGGGGCGTTCGCCACCTACCTGGTGCCGGCGCGGGCAAACCAGACGGTGCTCGACGTGGTGACCGAGATCCAGCGCTACCACGCCCCGGACCTGGCCTATCGCTTCGCCTGCCGGGTCGGGGTCTGCGGCTCCTGCGCGATGACCGTGAACGGGGTGCCGCGCTGGACCTGCCGGACCCATGTGAGCCGGGTCGCCAAGGCGGGCGCGCTGACCGTGGAGCCCTTGCGCAACCTGCCGCGGATTCGCGACCTGGCCTGCGACATGGCGCCGTTCTTCGACAAGTGGAAAGCCGCCGGGGGGCGCTTCGAGGGTGGCGCGACCCGGGCCGATCTGCCGGCGGCTGTGGACCCTGCCAGCCCGAAGCGCCGGGCGGCGGATGCCGGGATCGAGTGCATCAACTGCGCCGTCTGCCATGCCGCCTGCGACGTGGTGGCGTGGGATGCGGAATATCTCGGCCCGGCCGCCCTGCTGCGCGCCTGGACGCTGGTCAATGACGAGCGCCACCTGGCGCGGCGCGCGACGCTGGACCGGGCGATGGGGCCGGGCGGGTGCGCCTCGTGCCACACCCAGGGCAGTTGCATGGCCCATTGCCCGGTCGGCCTGAGCCCGACCGAGGGCATCGCCGGGCTGAAGCGGATGTCGCTGGCGGCGATGTTCCTGGGGGACCGATGATGGAGCGCCGCCTGTTCGTCTTGCAGCGGCTGACGGCGCTGGCGCTGGCGCCCCTGGTGCTGGTGCATCTGGGGCTGGTGCTGGTGGCGGTCAGGGGCGGGCTGACGGCGGCGGAGATATTGTCTCGCACCCAGGGCTCGGTGGGCTGGGCGCTGTTCTACGGGCTGTTCGTGGTGGTGGTGGCGATCCATGCCCCCATCGGGGTGCGCAACGTGCTGCGCGAGTGGACCGGGCTGGCGCGCGGGGCGGTCGATTGGCTGGCGCTGGGTTTCGGGCTGTTGCTGCTGGGGGTCGGCCTGCGGGCCGTCTGGGCGGTGGTGGGATGAGGCCGCACCGGAACCATCGCGCCTATTGGGCGTTTCTCGGCCATCGGCTCAGCGGGCTGGCGCTGGCGCTGTTCCTGCCGTTCCATTTCCTCGCCCTGGGGCTGGCGCTGGAGGCGGCGGCGCTGGACCGGTTCCTGGCCTGGACCGATCTCGGCATGGTGAAACTGGCCGAGTGGGGGCTGGTGGTGCTGCTGGCGCTGCATCTGTTCTTCGGGCTGCGCCTCCTGGTGCTGGAGTTGCGGCCCTGGCCCGGCGGGGACGCCCGGCTGGGCTGGATCGTGCCGGGGCTGGCCGCCGCGCTGGTGATCGGCGGCGTTTTCCTGATCGGAGCCTTCTGATGCAGATCGAGCGCAGCCGCACCGATATCCTGATCCTCGGCACCGGCGGGGCGGGGCTGTTCGCGGCGCTGCACGCCAAGCAGGCCGCCCCCGAGGTCGAGGTGACGCTTGTCGTCAAGGGGCTGGTCGGCAAGTGCGGCTGCACCAGGATGGTGCAGGGCGGCTTCAACGTCGCCGTGGCGGAAGGCGACTCGGTCGAGCGCCATTTCATGGATACCATCGAAGGGGGCAAGTGGCTGCCGCGCCAGGACCTGGCCTGGACGCTGTGCGAGACCGCCGTGACACGCATCCGCGAGCTGGAGAACGAGATCGGCTGTTGCTTCGACCGCAACCCCGACGGCGCCCTACACCAGAAAGCCTTCG
>JACZTQ010000149.1 GCA_022573605.1 Pseudomonadota bacterium
CTTAGATCAATCAAGGACTGGATGCCCCGGTCAAGCCGGGGCATGACGTGGGTTGGGGTCGGCGCGATCCGGCATGAGTTCGGGGGTTGAGGCGGCTCGCCCATCGCACTAGGTGTTGGACTCGCGAAACTCCATCGAAGGGCCGTGAAACATGCGCATCTACAAGGATCTCCCCGACGCGGTCGGCAACACCCCGCTGATCCGGCTGAACAAGGCGTCCGAGATCACCGGCTGCGAGATTCTCGGCAAGGCTGAGTTTTTGAACCCAGGCCAGTCGGTCAAGGACCGCGCGGCGCTGTGGATCATCCGCGACGCGATCGCCAGGGGCACGCTGCGCCCCGGCGGCACCATCGTCGAGGGCACCGCCGGCAACACCGGCATCGGTCTGGCGCTGGTCGGCGCGGCGATGGGCTTCAAGACCGTGATCGTGATCCCCGATACCCAGAGCCAGGAGAAAAAGGACATGCTCCGCCTTGCCGGGGCCAATCTGGTCCAGGTTCCGGCGGTGCCCTACCGCAACCCCAACAACTACGTCCACTACTCCGGCCGGCTGGCGGCGAAGATGGCCGAGACCGAGCCCAACGGCGCGATCTGGGCCCAGCAGTTCGACAACGTCGCCAACCGCCAGGCGCATATCGACGCGACCGGCCCGGAGATCTGGGAGCAGACCGAGGGCCGGGTCGACGGCTTCGTCTGCGCCATCGGCACCGGCGGCACGCTGGCCGGCGTGGCGGTGGCGCTCCGCGAGCGCAACAAGGACGTCAAGATCGGACTTGCCGACCCGCCCGGCGCTGCGCTCTACAACTATTACGCCCACGGCGAGCTGAAGGCCGAGGGCGACTCGATCTCCGAGGGCATCGGCCAGGGCCGCGTCACCGCCAATCTGGAAGGGCTGGAGGTCGATTTCCCCTACCTGATCCCCGATGAGGAGGCGCTGCGGGTGATCTTCGACCTGCTCCAGGAGGAGGGGCTGTGCATGGGGCTGTCGAGCGGCATCAACGTCGCCGGCGCGATCCGCCTGGCCCGCGATCTCGGCCCCGGCCACACCATCGTGACCGTGCTCTGCGACTACGGCAGCCGCTACCAGTCGAAGATCTTCAACCCCGCCTTCCTGCGCGAGAAGGGCCTGCCGACCCCGCCCTGGCTCGAAGAAGGCGCCGCCCGCTCGGTGCCGACCGTCTTCGAGCCGGTCTGAACCCACCGGCCCCCCGGATTTTTCTGGCGGGCCCCGCCGGGCCGTCCCTCGGCCCGTCCGAGGCCGCCGGAAACGAGCCGGACGGCGATATCTGAACCGGCGCCGCCAATTGCATACAAGGAGCCCGCCCCGATGACCGAACCGCTCTACCGCGACGACGCCTACCTGCGCGAATGCACCGCCACCGTGACCGCGATCAACGACCGCGGCGGCATCGTGCTCGACCGCACCGTGTTCTACCCCACCGGCGGCGGCCAGCCCGGCGACCGGGGCGTGCTGGTCTGGCACAGGGGCGACACGGCCGGCGACACGGCCATCGCCACCGCCGTCAAGGGCGAGACCCCGGACGAGGTGGTCCACGTCCCCGCCGAGGGCGCCCCGCTGCCGCCCGTCGGCGCGCAGGTCACCGCCCGGCTCGACTGGGACACCCGCTACCGCCACATGCGGGTCCACACCGGGCTGCACCTGCTCTCGGTGGTGATCCCGCTGCCGGTCACCGGCGGCTCGATCGGCGCCGGGAAGGGCCGCCTCGACTTCGACATGCCGGAGGCGCCGCGGGACAGGGAGGCGCTGGAGCGCGCCCTCAACGAGCTGATCGCCGCCGACCATCCGGTGAGCGACCAGTGGATCACCGACGCCGAGCTCGCCGCCAACCCGGACCTGGTCAAGACCATGGCGGTGAAGCCTCCCGTCGGGCAGGGCCGGGTGCGCCTGCTGCGCATCGGCCCGCCCGACACTGGCGAGGCCCCCATCGACCTGCAACCCTGCGGCGGCACCCATGTGCGCTCGACCGCCGAGATCGGCCCGGTGCGCTTCGGCAAGATCGAGAAGAAGGGCCGCCAGAACCGCCGGGTGGCGATCCTGATCGACTGAGGTGCCGCTGCCCGCCCGGCGCTGCGCAGTCCCCTCCCCCCGGCGCTGCGCAGTCCCCTCCCCCCTCGGGGGTTAGGGAGGGGGGCCGTAGATTGCCTTGCAACCGGAACCGTCGCCTGGAATCGCGAACAACTTCGATCTGGAAAACCGCTGTCCGCGGGGCTAACATTCAACGCCGGCAAGCCAGATGGGGAATCTTGGTCAAGGGTTTGCTCGGCAGTCGCCGGGGCGCAAGGCGCAATCCGGCGGTGATGTCGAGTGCCCGCGACAGAGATGGGACAACAGCGGCAAGAGGGCCTTTGCAAATCATGACATCACCCGAGGAATCACCGGACCCGCAACCCGCCATCGCCAATCTTCCGCTCTGGAAGTCGTTCAGTGTCGGACTTTTCGGCAGCATCTTCTTCGCCGTCGTCATCGCCATTCTGCTCAATTATTCGCGGGCCGCCATCGGGCTGGACCTGAGCGAGAGCACCACGACAATTATCGGCTGGGTGATCTTCCTGCCCTTCTACCTGGTGGTGATGGTCTCGCTGTGGAAGTGTGCCTACAACACCAGCCGGCCCTTCCTGGGCTACCTGGCGCGGGGCTACACCGTGGTCAGCACGCTGTTCCTGGTGGCAATCTTTGTCACCATCATGTTGGAATAGAGTGGCCTGCTGGAATAGAGTGGGCGGTCCATCGCGAGGCCGATTCGCGGGGCAATGCGGGCGCTCATGGGTCCGGATCTTCCGGCGCCAGCGCGAGGTAGTCGCACTCCTCGCGGCTTGCCCTGGTGGCGGCGAAGCGGTCGAAATTGCCGAGGCCGAGTCGCTGCCCGTCAACCAGGACCTCCTCGCCAAGCGCCATCCATTTTCGGTATAGATCGTCCCTGGTCTGATCGGGGTCCTGATCCGGGTCGCGAAACTGTTCCACCGACGAGCGCACCCGCCGCAAACCGTAGCTCAGCGCATGGTCCTGGTTCTCAAACCCATGGATGACAATGCGGGAGTCGGGATCGTAACGATTGAAGTTGTCGATCACGACGACGCTGTAGCCGGTGTCTTTTGCCATCTGATTCCTCGCGGTCGTTGTCTCGATCAGTCACTCGTCCATGGTGATGTAGGGAGGCCGTTCGGGCTCGTGGAAATAGCTCGAAGCGATGAAGGCGCCCGGCAGCATGGCGCCAACCACGAAGGCCAGCCCGACGATTCTCCGCCGGTTGCCGCGCAGGCGCCAGAGCAACAGCGGACCGGCGATCCAGTTGACCAGGACCACCAGCATGGGGGTCAGGACATGCACGGTGACCACGGCAAGAAAGCTCCAGCTTTCGAGTGAAAATGTCTGGGCCCAGAGCCAGGGCAGGTAAGGCAAGGCGCAGGCCGCCACATACCAGGGCACGAAGCGTTCCCGCATTGTGGCCCGGCCTGTCGTCAACGGCGCCACCCAACCACTAGGGCCACCTTGCCGCTTGTCCGAGGTCCCATGGGTTGCCATCCATTCGCTGACCACTCGCTGGCGTTTTATCGAAGGAAGCCGGTTCGTGGAAGGATTTCTGTCTTGCTTCAGAGCAAGCTCCACTCAGGTGGAGCCACCGCAATCCGGCGAAAACTCATCATCCTCGAAAACGCGCTCGTCGCACAAAACCGAGCGTGGACCCCAAAGTGCCCTTGACCCGGCGGCCCCGGTGGATGGTGCGCTGGGCGTAGGCGACGCCCTCCTGGATGGCGGCGTTATAGTCCGGGTTGCGCGGGATGCCGGCTTGCACCGCGCCCTCGATGAAGGCCTCGCACAAGGGGTGGCGCCAGTCGGTGTCGGTGACGGTCAGGGCGCCGTCGCGGCCCCGGAAGGTCGCGTCGACCCCGCCGGGCGGGCCGATCCGCCGCTCCATGCGCTTGAAATAGGGCAGCAGGTCGCCATAGCCCCAGCCCCGGTTGCCGCGCTGGGCCCAGGTGTCGAAATCCATCCGCTGGCCGCGGTTGTAGATCTGGCCGTTGATCGCGCTCGACCCGCCCAGGGTCTTGCCGCGCGGCGCGAAGATGCGGCGCCCGCCGGTCCAGGCGCCCGGCTCCATCGCGTCGCACCAGTTCACCCTTGGGTCATCGAAGGTCTTGATGAAGCCGGCCGGGATGTGGATGAAGGGGCGCCAGTCGCGCGGCCCCGCCTCCAGCAGGGCGACCGTGGTTCCGGGGTCCTCGCTCAACCGGGCGGCCAGCACCGAGCCGGCCGACCCGGCGCCGCGATGGCGGGGTTCAGGTCATCGGGCCGCCGGCGCGGGCGACCGTGGTCTTCGCCTGCGCTTTCTGCTCGTCCTCGCCGCGGTAGCGGCGCAGGCGGACCATGGTCCAGTGCAGAATCTCGCTGATCATGCCGGTGACCGCGACCGCGCCGAGGGTGATCGCGATCAGCCGCAAGTTGGTCGAGACCTCGATCAACGGTTCCGCTTCACTTGCGAGGATGCGCATGAAGGCGTCGAAATCCCTGATCTGATAGACGATCATTTTGAACATGCGCATCGCCAGGAACATGACGCCGGCCAGCACGATCGTCATCACCCCGGTCCAGATCCCGTTGGCGACCGATACGATCAGGCCCCAGCCCTGGCGCTTGGCAAGATTGAAAAACCCCACCACGAAGCCGGCGATCGGGCCGATGTAGATCATCTGCGGCACTTCGGTGACCAGCACGACGGCTTCCGGCCGGGCCAGGACCAGGTTGATCGCCCAGGCGACCATCACCGCACATATAAGCCGGAAGAGCAGCATTGCGCCCCCTCCTTCCGTCATGGCAGGACAATTTGCGTTCGGAAATTCACACCGTGAATGAACTCGTCCCCGTATAATATTGCCTTAATTAGGGGGTTCGACGCAAGGCAAATTGCATAACATTGGTTGCACCGGCGCTGAAACCGGCCGCGCAGAGGGCCAGATAGAAGTTCCACATGCGTTGAAAACGCTGGTCGAAACCCAGATTCGCGACCTCGCCCCAGCGCGAATTGAAGGCCGCGCGCCACTCGCGCAGGGTGCGCGAATAGCTGTCGGAGAACTCGACCGATCCGAGAAATTCCAGCCCGGCGGCGGCGATCTCGCGGCGCAGCGCCGAGGGCGACGGCAGCATGCCGCCGGGGAAGATGTATTTCTGCACGAAACCGGTGCGGCGCCGATAGCGCTCGAACAGGCGGTCGGCGATGGTGATGACCTGAAGCGCGGCGCGCCGGCCCGGCTCGAGGCGCTCGCGCACCGCGTGGAAATAGGCCGGCCAGTAATCCTCGCCCACCGCCTCGAACATCTCGATCGAGGCGATGCCGTCATAGGTGCCGGTCTGGTCGCGGTAATCGCGCAGCACGATCTCGGCGCGCTCGGCCAGGCCGGCCTCGAACAGGCGCCTTCGGGCGTAGTCGCGCTGCTTGCGGCTGAGGGTCAGCCCGGTGATCCGCGCACCGCGCTCGCGGATGGCGTATTCGGCGAAACCGCCCCAGCCGCAGCCGATCTCCAGCACATGGTCGCCGGGCGTCAACCCCATGCGGTCGCAGATCGCGGCGTATTTGTTCTGCTGGGCATCGCGCAGGGCCTCGCCCCGGCCGGAGAACAGCGCCGAGGAATAGGTCATCGTGTCGTCGAGCCAGAGCCGGTAGAACCGGTTGCCGAGGTCGTAGTGGTGGGCGATGTTGCGCCGCGCCCCGCGCCGGGTGTTGGCGCGCAGCCAGTGGCGCAGCCGTCCATAGGCGCGGGCCAGCGCCGCGCCGGGGAAACCCCGGGCGACGGTGTCGCTGTTCAGCACCAGCAGGTCGAGCAAGGCCTGGAGGTCGGGCGTGGTCCACCAACCCTCCATGTAGGTCTCCGGCAAGCCGATCTCGCCGGAGCGGGCCATGCGGGTGAAGAATTCGGGGTTGGCGACATCGATGCGGCCGGCCGGCCCGGTGTTCTGCCCGGCCACGGCGAACACCCGTCCATCGGGCAGGGCGATCTCGAGCACGCCGGTATCGAGCCGCTGCAGGATCGAAAAGAAGCTCTCGAACCAGCGCGGAAGATGTTTTTCTCCGGCGATGCTCGTCAGCACCATGGTGGTCTCCCCATCGACCCCGGGAGACTATAAAGCCCGAAATTGGCTGCAAGCGGAAGTTAAAATTTGCCTGCCCCGGGCCACGCGGCACCCGACGGCGCCGCCGCTGCCTCCCCCCGGCCCCTTCTCCGGGGCTTACGCGGCCGCATCTGCGGCCACGGTCCCCTGCGAAGCCCAGAGGGAGTGGGGGGCGAAATCGGCGGGGGTGGCGCGATGGTCAGGTGGCGAGCGGGCGCTGGTCGTCGCGGCCCATCGAGATCACCACGGGATCGCGCGCCTGGGTCTCCTCGAAGGCGGCCCGGTCGGTCATGCCCTGCCAGTTCGCGGCGATCAGGCTCTGGATCACCGAGCCGCCCAGCGTGGTTCCGGGGCCGAGCACGATGACCGCGTCGGGGGCGAATTCGCGCACCCCGACGGCGAGGGCCCTGGCGAAGTGGTAGGGTTCGACGACCTGGCTGGCGAGGGTATAGCGGCGCAGCCGGTCCGGCGCGCTGGCGTGCGGCCACCAGATGCGCCCGTCGCCGTCGATCAGCGGAATCTCGGGCTGGCCGAACAGCGAGGGGCCGAGCGTCTCCAGCGCGCTCGCCGACACCGGCGCCTGGAGCGGGGTGTGGAACGCCCCGTGGTGAGCCAGGCGCATCGGGAAGCGCTTGTCGAGCGGCGGCAGGGCTTGCTCCAGCGCACCGAGACCGGCCTCGTTTCCGGCCAGCACCAGCATGGCGCCGAGATCGATGGAGAGGTAAAGCGCGTGATCCTGGCGCGCCCCGATGGTCTCGACCAGGGCGGTCACCTCGGCCCGCCGTCCCGGCACCTCGCGCCAGTCCTCGCCGGTCAGCGGATAGACCGTCTGGCCGCCGATCGAGGCCCGGTGCATCAGCCTGCCCATGGTGTTGACGACTTTGAGCCCGCCCATCGCGGTCAGCGCGCCGCCGCAGGCCAGGGCGATATACCAGCCCATCGAGTTGCCGGTGACGGCGACGATGTCGAAGCGGTCGCGGTCGATCGCAGTAAAATCGGCGTAGGCGCAGGCGTAGATCAGCGCCGCGGCGTTGTCGCCGCTTGTGTGCTTTGCCAGCGAATGGCGCGCCGCGCCGTCGAGCGCGCTGACGGCCTCCTGGCCGAGTTCCAGCCGGGCCGCGTCGATGGCGTGAATGAGCTCGCCCTGGCCGGCATGGTGGCGCGCCAGGTAGCCGAGGTCGTCCTTGTTGTAGGTGCCCCGGCCGGGGCAGACCACGAGGGCTGTCTTGCGCGCCATCGCTCAGCCCAGCATGTCGAGCGCGGTCTCGACGATCGCATCGCGGCTGGGCAGGGTTGCCCCATAAGCCGGGCCGGTGGCGATGAAACTGTCGGCCGCCGCGATGCGCCTGAGCGACGGGGCATGACCGGCGCGCTCGGTGATGAGCGCCATCAGCGCCTCGCTTTGCGAGCCGGTGATGCGGCACTCGTCGACGATGAGGACCCGCGGGCAGGGCCTCACCGCCGCCAGGATCGCCGCCTCGTCGAGCGGCGCGAGCCAGCGCAGGTCGATGATCCGCGCCTTCACCCCGTGGTCTTCGCGCAGGATCGCCTCGGCCTGGCGCGACAGGTGATAGCCGTTGGCGTAGCTGAGGATGGCGATCTCGGCGCCCTCGCCGTGCTGGCCGATGCGGCCGAGCGGGATCGGATCGCCGGTGCCGGGCTCGGGGTAGGGATGACTCCAGAGCCCGTCCTTGGGGGCGTGCAGGTCGCGGGTCATGTAGAGCGCGATCGGCTCGACAAAGACGACCACCCGTTGCTCCTCGCGCGCCAGGCGGACGCATTCGCGCAGCA
>JACZTQ010000150.1 GCA_022573605.1 Pseudomonadota bacterium
TCTCCGCCCCCGCCCCGCGGGCCGCCGCCCTTGCCGCCGCCCTTGCCGCCGAGGATGACCTTCAACTGGTCGCGTCCCTTGCGCAACAGCTCGTCGAGATCCGGGACCTGCGGCCCGCCGCCGCCGCGATCGCCGCCGCCGCCCCAGGGACCGCCGCCGCCGCCGTTGTTGCTACCGAAGGGTATTCTGTCGTTGAACCTCCGCATGGAGTTCGCCTCGCAATTTTCTCGTGTCCGGTTTTCGTGTCCGGGCTTCCTTAGCAGTCTTTGGGGCCCCGATACCATCCCTGATCAGGTGGGATTTCAGGTTGCCGCTTCAACCCCCGTCAGGACGATACCGGCTCGCGCATGGTGACCAGTTCCTCGGCCGCCGTCGGATGCACGGCGACGGTGCGGTCGAAGTCCTCCTTGGTGGCTCCCATCTTCACCGCGATGCCGGCAAGCTGGATCATTTCACCCGCCGCCGGGCCGACGATGTGGACGCCAAGAACCCTGCGGCTATCGGGGCGGCTGTCACCCGCCACCAGGAGCTTCATCATCATCTGTTCGTCGCGCCCGGCGAGAATGTTCAGCATCGGCTGGAAGGTGGCGCGGTAGACCTCGATCGGGCCGGTCTCGCGGGCCTGGGCCTCGGTCATGCCGACGGTGCCGATCTCGGGCTGGGAGAATACGGCGCTGGCGACCAGCGAATGATCGGCGGGGGTCGGGTTGGCCCCGAACACCGTGTCGGCGAAGGCCGCGCCCTCGCGGATCGCCACCGGGGTCAGCGCCAGCCGGTCGGTGACGTCGCCGACCGCGTAAATCGACGGCACCGAGGACTGCGACCACTCATCGACCGCCACCTCGCCGTTCGGGCCGAGCTTGACCCCGGTCTCCGCGAGCCCCAGCCCGGCGGTGTTCGGGTTGCGCCCGGTGGCGTAGAGCACCAGCCCGGCCTCGCGGCACTCGCCGGACTTGAAATGCACCTCCAGGTGGCGGGCCATGTCCTCGATATGGGCGATGTCCTCGTTCAGCAGGATGTCGATGCCGCGCCCGCGCATCGCCTGCTGGACATGGGTGCGGATATCGTCGTCGAAGCCGCGCAGGATCAGGTCACGCCTGTAGACCTGGGTGACATGGCTGCCGAGCCCGTTGAAGATGCCGGCGAACTCGGTTGCGATGTAGCCGCCGCCGACGATGACCACCCGCTTCGGCAGCCGCCCGATGTCGAACACCTCGTTCGAGGTGATCGCCAGGTGACTGCCCTGAAAGCCGGGCACGAAGGGCGCGCCGCCGGTGGCGATGAGGATGTGCTTGGTGGTGAATTCCCGGCCATCGGCGAGGCGCACCGAATGCGGGCTGGTGACGACCGCGTGCTGGTGGAACGGAGTGACGCCGGCGTTCTCAAGATTGCGCAGGTAGATCCCCTCCAGCCGGGTGATCTCGGCCTCCTTGGCGTCGCGCAGCTTGAGCCAGTCGAACCGGGTCTCGCCGACCTCCCAGCCGAAGCCCGCGGCATCGGCAAAGTTCTGCGAGAAGGTCGAGGCGTAGACCAGCAGCTTCTTCGGCACGCAGCCCCGGATCACGCAGGTGCCGCCGTAGCGGAACTCCTCGGCCAGTCCGACCCTGGCGCCGTAGTTGGCCGACATCCTTGCTGCACGCACCCCGCCCGAGCCGCCGCCAATGACGAAGAGGTCAAAATCGAAATCCGCCATTGGCTTCTCCTTTAGAGCTCCCGCTCGATAACCCGTGCCGTTCCGTCCGGGTTTCCAACCACCACCGCCGAGGCGATGCCGGTGAACAGCCCGGTCTCGACCACGCCGGGGATGGCGTTGAGATCGGTGTTCAGCCGGGCCGGATCGCCGATCCGGCCGAGGCCGAGATCGACGATGTAGTTCCCTTCGTCGGAGATGTAAGGGCCGCCCCCGCCGCGGCGCAGGGTCACGTCGCGCCCGGCGACGTCGTGGTGCTCCAGCAACGCGGCGATCAGGCGCATGGTCGCGCTGGCGCCGAAGCGCACCAACTCGACCGGCAGCGGGAAGGCGCCCAGCGTGGCGACCTGCTTGGAGGGATCGGCGATCACCACCATCCGGTCGCAGGCGGTGGCGACGATCTTCTCCTGCAACAGCGCCCCGCCGCCGCCCTTGACAAGGTTGAGGTCGGCGTCGAATTCGTCGGCCCCGTCGATGGTCAGGTCGAGCCAGCCGGCCGCATCCAGCGTGGCCAGGGGGATGCCCAGCGCCGCGGCCTGCGCCCGGGTCCGGCCGGAGGTGGGGACGCCGGTGATCCGCAAGCCCTCGGCCTTGATCCGTTCGGCCAGCAGATCGACGAACCATCTCGCCGTCGAGCCGGTGCCGAGGCCCAGCTTCATGCCGTCCTCGACGAACTCCAGCGCCCGCGCGGCGGCGGCGCGCTTGCCCCGTTCGGCGGCAGGCAGATCGTCGGTCATGGCGGGCTCCCAGACGGCATGGCGGACGGGGTGGCGAGGGAATCGCCCCCCTTATAGCGACGCGGGCGCGTCGCGCCAGCCGGGACAAGCGTCGAGATCAGGCGATCCGGCGGCTCCGGTCTGATATACTGACGCGCAATCAGCAAGTGGAGCCTTGGGCCATGTTCCTCAGCATATTCGAGATCTTCAAGATCGGCATCGGGCCGTCGAGCTCGCACACCATGGGGCCGATGGTGGCGGCCGGGCGTTTCCTCGCCGATCTGGCCGATGGGACCAACAAGGTCCCCGGCGCGGGGCCGGTGGCGCGGCTGGACTGCCGCCTGCACGGCTCGCTCGCCTTCACCGGCAAGGGCCACGCCACCGACCGGGCGGTGATCCTCGGGCTGGCCGGGTTCCTGCCCGATACGCTGGACCCGGCCCGGGCCGGCGAGATCGAGGCCCGTATCCGCCAGGAGGGCCGCATCAGCCCGCCGGGCTTGGGCGAGCTGGCCTTCGACCCCGACCGCGACATCGTCTTCGATTACGGCCCGGCATTGGCGCTGAACGCCACCGCGCTGGTGCTGTCGGCCCATGACGCGGCCGGCAACCTGCATCTGCGCGAGACCTACTACTCGATCGGCGGCGGCTTCGTGAAGACCGAGGCCGAGCTGAAGGCCGGCGACAGCCCGCGGGCGCCGGGCCCGAACGAGGGCGCGCCGTTCGCCTTCGCCAACGCCGGCGAGATGCTGGCGATGGCGGCGCGCTCGGGGCTCTCGGTGGCGGCGATGAAGCGCGCCAACGAGGAGACCCGGATGAGCCGGGCCGAGCTGGACCGCGGCATCGACCGGATCTGGGCTGTGATGGCCGACTGCATCGAGCGCGGGCTGGGCCAGGGCGGCATCCTGCCCGGCGGGCTCAACGTGCGCCGCCGCGCCCATGCGATCCACCAGCAGTTGCTGGCCGAGCGCGGCCGCAACCTGCAACAGCCCCATGTGGTGAACGACTGGCTGGCGGTCACCGCCATGGCGGTGAACGAGGAGAACGCCGCCGGTGGCCGGGTGGTGACGGCGCCGACCAACGGCGCCGCGGGGGTCTTCCCCGCGTGGTGCGCTACTACCTCGACCAGATCGTCGGATCGAGCCGGGCGGGCTTGCGCGAGATGTTCCTGACCGGCGCCGCGATCGGCGGCATCGTCAAGCACAACGCCTCGATCTCGGGCGCCGAATGCGGCTGCCAGGCCGAGGTCGGCTCGGCCTCGGCGATGGCGGCGGCGGGGTTCTGCGCCGCCCTCGGGGGCACCCCGGAGCAGGTCGAGAACGCCGCCGAGATCGCGCTCGAGCACCATCTCGGCATGACCTGCGACCCGGTCAAGGGGCTGGTCCAGGTGCCCTGCATCGAGCGCAACGGGCTGGGTGCGATCAAGGCCGTCTCGGCGGCCTCGCTGGCGCTCAGGGGCGACGGCAAGCACCTGGTCTCGCTCGACGCCTGCATCAGGACCATGCGCGAGACCGGCGCGGACATGAGCACCAAATACAAGGAGACCGCGCTCGGCGGGCTGGCCGTCAACGTGCCGGATTGCTGATCGCCGATTGCACTGGCAAGGCTGTCCGGCAACCGTAGGGCGGGGTTCACCCCGCCATTCCGGTTCGGCCAGATTCGTGGCGGGGTGAACCCCGCCCTACGTCTGACCGATTGCCCCCACCAGCGCGCCCAGCGCCTCGCGCTCCAGCATGACCAGCGCGCCGGGGCCGTCGAAGGCGAGCTCGACGACCGGCTGGCTGGCCTCGTTCGAGGTCGCGATCCTGGTCCCCGGCGCCAGCGCCAGCCCGTCGATCGGCCAGACCAGCCCGCGCGAGCGGGTCGCGGTGACCGGCAGCAGCGGATAGATCGAGACCCGCGCCCCCGGCGTGACGCCCAAGCGCAGGGTCGCGCCGGGCGGCGCCAGCGCGCCGACCTCGTGCTCGCCGACCAGCACGACACGCTTGCCCGGATAGCGCAGCAGGGTGTGCAGGACCGCCAGGGTGTGGTCGAGGCGGCGCCCGGTGAAACCGACCGCGAGGTAGAGCGGCGCCTCGGTGGCGTAGAGGCATTTCTCGAAATCGGTGGTGTCCTGTTCGGCCAGCCGCACGAAGGTGGCCGGGCCGGCGCGCCAACGCTCCGGGTCGGCGATCGAGTCCATGTCGCCGATCACGGCGCTTGGGCGCAGGCGCATCTCCGCCAGCCGGTCGGCGCCGCCGTCGGCGGCGATCAGCACCGGGGCATAACGCCGCGCCGCCTCGACCATGCCGCGCTCGAGGGCGCCGGCGCCGACCAGGGTGACGGCGGTCTCATAACGCAATGGCAACGCATTCATGGCACATCTTTTGCGAGCACCGTGGGCCCCGGTCAATCCCCCCTCGGCCAGCGCTGCGGGAGGGCAAACTTGACGGTGAAAGTAAAATGCGCGACTCTGCCCACAATACACTGTTGTTTCAGGCTTTCGGGAGAGAGGGTGACATGCCCGGTACGACTAAGCGGCTGGACCTCCAGTTCGGGTCGTTCGCCTGTTCGGTACAGGGGTTCGACGACCCGGTGCAACCTGTGCAGCAGGTGCTCCAGGCCTTGCAGAACCTGCTTGAGGAAACCCCGGAACTGGCCGATGCCGGCATCTCGTTCGACGCCGAAGCAATCGAGCGGCTGGTCGGCGAGGTTGCGCGCCGGGCCGATATCGACGAGGAGAATGTCGAGATCGTCCCCGGCCTGATCATCGTCCACCGCCGCGGTGACGCTGCCGCCACCGGCGATGCGGATGCCTATGGCGGCGCTTCCGACGAAGCGGACGAAGCCTGGTCGCGGCCCTTCGTTGCCGGTTCCGCCGATACCGCCGAGACCGGCGAGAGCGCGCCCCCCGACCCGGAAGCCGCCGGCGCCGAGGCCCCGCAAGCGCGCCCCGAGCCGGAAGCGGAGGAAGCCGCCGAGCCGGCATATGTCAACATTTTCGCCCCCGGGGCCCATGCCGATGGTGGTGGCGGTGAGCCGGACGCCGCTCTGCCCGGCGACGCCGCCGACACCGATCTCCATGGGGCGGCCGAAGACGGCCCGGCCCGGGATATCTTCGCCGATACCGGCGTGAGCGCCGGCGGCGGCGTCTTCGTCGACCCGATGGCGGCGAATACCGCGGCGGAACCGGTGACCGAGCCCGGCGGCGAAGACGAACCGGTCAACTTTTTCGCGGCCCCGGACCCCGCCGGCGAGCGCGGGGATGAGCCGGACGATACCGGCCCGGGCGATGATCGCAATGTGTTCGCCGGCGGCGATGCGGAGGAGGCCGTGGAAGATGCACGGGAAGACCCCGTGGAGCCCGGCGATGACTCGGAACGGGGCGAGGCCCTGTTCGGCAGGTCGGAGGACCAGCCGGAGGTGGAAGAGGCCGATGAAGGCTATACCGCCGCCGGCCTGGCCCAGACCGCCGGGGCCGAGACCGCGGCTGATCTGATGGTCAGCGCCGCCGCCTGGATGGTGCTGATCCGGGGCCAGACGACCTTCACCCGGCGCGACGTGATCGAGGTGTTCGAGACCATTCCCGGCAAGCACAGCAAGACCGCCGAGACCCGTATCAAGGGCTTCGGCAAGGCGGTGCGAAACGGCCAGATGATCATGGTCGAGGACGGCGTCTACGGCCTGTCGCGCACCGAACTGGAGCGGTTCCAGCTGCTTCTCTAGGGGTGGTTTACGACCCCTTGGAACCATGTCATGCCCGGGCTTGATCCGCACACTACACGACTCTGGCGGTTTGGAAGGTGCTTTTGCGTTTTGGCCATATCCGGCTCCAGACCTCGGCCGCTCTCTCGGGCTGGTGCAGGATCCATTTTCTGAGCTGATCGAAGCCGAGACGGAACCACGATTTGTAGCGGTAGCCATGGGCCCGGGTCTTGATCGCCTTGGTCCCCTTGATGACTGTCGCGCAGGCATAGGCCCAGGCCATGGCCAGGGTGATGATGACCAGCAGGGTGTTGAGCTTGGCGGGCTGCGTGAGGCGGGTATCTTCCATGTTCAGGCCCCGGGTCTTGCTGTCGCCGAGTGAGGCCCCGAGCGCCACGGGTTCGAGCGAGCGGGCCGAACGCATTCGATCTGCCAGCGCTTCCGGTAAGCCTTGAGGGCCTTGTCCGCGCGGCCATTGGTGGCGACAATCAAAAGCTGGCCGTCACCGAGCCGCTTGGCGGCGAAGCTGAGCGGTGTTCCCAGGCTGTCCGCCATGGTGGCAAGACGCGCCGGCCGTTCTCGCAAACGTTTGATGCCCTTGCCCTTTCGCAGCAGGCTCTTGAGCTGGAAGCAGCGCCCGTCATCGAGACGAACAAGGCTGCTCTCTTTCACCCGGATGGCGAACATGATGTTGTTCTCCAACAGAAATTCCATCCATCGGCCGCCTACGAACTCGCGGTCCGCCAACAGCCAGGCGATCGAGTGCGGGCCGAAAAGCGCGAGATAGCGCCGCATCAGCGCGATGCGCTCGCACTGGTTGCTGGAGCCGGCCTTGTCGAGAACCGTCCACATCAAGGGGATGCGCAGGCGCCGGGTAATACGAACTCCGGTTGATTAGATCGGATAGGCTCGCTGCGGCCACCAGTGGAACCCGGCTGGTCCCTTCACCAGGTCTCGATCCTTGTTGAGGGCGACGCAGCGTTCGGCGACGGTGGCGTCGAGCTCGGCGAGGGTCTCGAAGTGCTTGTTGACGATCGGCTCGTCGACCAGGG
Source organism: Pseudomonadota bacterium (assembly GCA_022573605.1). Classification (GTDB taxonomy): domain Bacteria; phylum Pseudomonadota; class Alphaproteobacteria; order Rhodobacterales; family Rhodobacteraceae; genus Thermohalobaculum. Next base: position 7,140 of record JACZTQ010000150.1, read on the forward strand.
CCCAGAGGGTTTCGGCGGGCTGCAGTTCGGGCGTGTATCGCCTGCCCCGGACTTGATCCGGGGGGGGCAAGTAGACCAGCCTGACGCCTTCGGGCACGGCGAGGTTCGGCTCGCTGTGCCAGCCGGCGTTATCGAGCACCAGAACGATGATGCGGCCGCGTCCCGCGCCAGCTTCGCGCGCGAACAGCGCGAGGGTTTTCTCGAACAGCGCCTTGGAGACGCCGTCCGAGAGATACCAGAAGCTCTCGCCGCTGGCGGGCGAGACGAAGACGGTCACGTAGAGCCACTCGAAGCGATGCATGCCCTCGGGCTTGACCCGGGGGGTGACAGGGGGCGATGGGGCGCATCGCGCGGGGCGCCCAGACGCGGCGCAGGATCGGCTTCAGCCCGATGCGGTGCTCGTCGGTGGCGAAGGTCTCGACCACCGCCCCGGGATGGCGGGCCTGCTCCTCGGCGACGGCCTCGGCGAGTTTTTTTTGAACGCCGCCTGTTCGTCGGGCGTCGCCGCCCTGGCGTGGCGCGGGCGGGGCTTCTGGATCGTCCAGCCGATGGCGCGCAGCGCCTCCCAGCCGCGCTGCGGCGCCACCGAGGCCAGGCCGAGTTCCGCCGCCAGGAAAGCCGCGACCTTGCCGCAGCTCCAGACCCCGCCGTCCTCCGGCGGCCTGCGCACCCGCTCCCGCAGCCGCGCCAGCACCTCCGGCGCCGGCAGCGTCGGCTTGGCGCCGTTGCCGCGCCGCCGGTCGCCGAGGCTCGCCGGCCCG
>JACZTQ010000151.1 GCA_022573605.1 Pseudomonadota bacterium
CGCGGGCTCGGGTGGGCGACCACCGGGCGCGACCAGATCCGCTGGAGCGACCTCGGCGCGCTGCTGCGCGGCGCCAGTGACCTGCGCCCCGACGCGATGTTCGTCAACGGCTGGTCGACCCGCGACGCACTGGCGCTGCATGCCTGGTGCCGGACCAGGGGCATTCCCACCATCCTGGTCTCCGACAGCCAGGCCTCGGACTTCGGGCGCCGGCCCTGGAAGGAGTGGATCAAGTCGCGCATCGTCCGGCGCTGCGGCTCGGCGTTCGTCGCCGGCGCCCCGCAGCAACGCTACCTCGAGCGCCTCGGCATGCGCCGCCAGGCCATCTTCAACGGCTGCGACGTGGTCGACAACCGGCATTTTGCCGGCGCGGTTTCGCGCCGGCGGCCGGGCGGGCGCCGCCTGGTCACGGTGGCGCGCTGGGAGAAGCAGAAGAACCTGGTGGCCGCCGGCAACGCCTTCCTGCGCTTTGCCGGCCGGCGTCCGGCGGCGGAATCGTGGCAATGGAATTTGGCCGGCTACGGCTCGCAGGAGGCGGAACTCCGGGCCCTGGCCGACCGCAGCGGAGGGCGGATTCGCCTGCTCGGATACCGCGCTTACGCGGACCTGCCCGCGACCTATGCCGAGGCCGATATCTACTGGCAGCCGAGCCGGATGGAACCCTGGGGCCTGGCGGTGAACGAAGCCATGGCGTCGGGCCTGCCGGTTCTGGTCTCCAGCCGCTGCGGCTGCGCCGAGGACCTGGTCGATGCAGCGGTCGGCTGGGTGTTCGACCCCGGCGGCGAGGGTGGCCTGCTCGACGGGCTGGAGAGCGCCGCCCGATGCCATTCGGACTGGCCGGGCATGGGCGCGGCCGCGTCGGCCAGGATCGCCGACTGGGATCTCGACCGTTTCGCCGACGGCGCCCTCGCCGCCACCCGCTGGGCGCTGCGCCACCGGGCATCGAGATGAGGCGATGACCGCGACCGGCCGGCTTCGGGTGCTGCACGTGCTGCCGAGCCACGCCCTCGACAAGGGCGGGCCGTCGCGCAGCGTGACCGGGCTGGCCGAGGCCCAGGCCGCCGGCGGCGCCGAGGTCTGCCTGATCACCGGCGGGCGGGACTCCGATGGCCGCGACAATGGCGGCCGGGGTCTGCGGATCGTCTGTCGCGGGCAGTTGCCGGTCGGCTTCGAGATTCCGGGACTGGCCCTGATGGGGCGTCTGCGGGCCGAGATCAGGCGCGCGCATATCGTCCATCTGCACAGCATATGGAACGGCACCGTGAGCGCCGCCGCCGCGCTCTGCCGGGTGATCGGGGCGCCCTTCGTGGTCAGCCCGCGCGGCATGCTAGACGTCACCAATATCCGTCATCGGCGCCTCTTCAAGGCGCTGTATTATCGGCTGCTGGACCGCGCCAACCTGGGGGCCGCCAGCGGCTGGCATTTCCTCGACGAGACCGAGCGCGAGGGATGCCGCTGGATGAACCTGGCCGGGCGCCACGACGGCGCCCTGATCTCCCCCAACGGACTCGACGTCGAGGGCGCCTGGCAAAAGGCGATCAAACCGCAGGCAACTCCGCTGTTTCACGACGGCGCCGAGCTCAATCTGGTGTTTCTCGGCCGGCTCCACCCGATCAAGGGCCTCGAGCTGCAACTCGAGGTCGTGCGCCTCCTGGCGCGGCGCGGCTTGCGCCCGCACCTCTACCTGGTCGGCCCGGATGACGGTTGCCGCCAGCTCCTTGCCCGCACCGCGAAGGAACTGGGGCTGGCGGACCGGATCACCTTCCGCGGCCCGGTCTATGGCGACGAGCGCTACGCGATTCTGCGCCATGCGGACGCCGTGCTGCTGACCTCGCACTACGAATGCAATTCCAACACGGCGGCGGAAACGCTGGCCGTCGGCGGCCTGCTGATCGCCACCGACACCTGCCATCTCGATCGCCCGGGTGCTGCCGGCGCCGCCGTGGTGGTGCCGCGCCGCGCCGCCGACGTGGCGCAGGCGGTGGTGCAATCGACAGCGCCCAGGCGTGCCGATGGCATCCGGGCCGCCGCCCGCGCCTACTCGCGCCAATATCTCGCCTGGCCGGTGATCGCCGCCGAGGGCCTGGCCTTCTACGGCAAGATCCTCCGGGAGCACGGCTGATGTGCGGCATTGCCGGCATCGTCGCCGCCGACGCCGGGCGGCTGGAGGTCGCGCTGGCGGCGATGGTGGCGGCGCAGGTCCACCGCGGCCCCGACGACGAGGGGACGTTCCTGACCGGGTTCGGCAGGGGATTTCTCGGGCTGGGCCACCGGCGGCTGTCGATCCTGGACCTGTCGCAGGCGGGCCATCAGCCGATGATCCACCCCGGCACCGGCGACGTGCTGGTCTACAATGGCGAGATCTACAATTTCCGCAGCCTGCGCGCGGAGCTCGAAGGCTGCGGCGAGCGGTTTCAAAGCACCAGCGACACCGAGGTGCTGCTGCACGCCCTGGCGCGATGGGGCGCGGAGGCGCTCGAGCGGCTCGAGGGCATGTATGGGCTGGCGTTCTACAACCGCAGCGAGAACAAGGTTCTGCTGGCCCGCGACCCGATCGGGATCAAGCCGCTCTACTGGGCGCGAACCCCATCGGCGCTGCTCTTCGCCAGCGAGGTTCGCGCCATCCTGGCGTCCGGGATGGTCGCCGGCGCGCACGATCTCGATGCCGTTGCCGGGATGCTGGCCTATGGCTCGGTGCAGGAGCCTCTCACGGTGTTTCGCGAGATCCGGTCGGTCCCCGCCGGGTGTTGGGTCGAAGTCTCCCCGGACCACGACCGGGTCTACCGGACCGGCCCGGTCACCCGGCACTGGGCCTTCCCAGATATCGCCCCGACCGGGGACCGCGAGGCGGTCGCCCGGACCCGCGAGGTGGTCGAGGCGGCGGTGGCTTCGCACCTGGTCAGCGACGTTCCGGTCGGGGTTTTCCTGTCCTCCGGGCTCGACAGCACCGTGGTCACCGCCCTGGCCCGCAAGACGAGCGACCGGTTGCAGACCTTCACGGTCGATTTCACCGACAACCGGGATTACGGCGAAGCCGGTCTGGCGCGTGAAACCGCCCGCCGTTTTGGCGTCGGGCACACCACCATCGACCTGTCGGCGGAGCACGCGCTGGCGGCGGTCCCCGACTGGCTGGCGGCGCTCGATCAGCCCTCGCTGGACGGCCTCAACACCTACGTGATTTCCCGCGCGGTGCGCGGCGCGGGCATCGTGGTGGCGCTTTCCGGGCAGGGCGGAGACGAGTTGTTCGGCGGCTATCCCAGTTTCGCCGACGTGCCCGGCCTGTGGCGGAAGTTCCGCCTCGCCCGCCGCCTCCCCCGGGGTCTGCGCCGCCAGGCCGCCCGCGCGCTGAGCATCGGACGGCCGCGCGCCTGGGGCGACAAGCTCCAGGACATGGCGGCGACCGGGGGCGACCTGCGGGCGCTGTATCTTCAGCGTCGGCGCAACCTGAGCAACCGGCAGATGCGGGCGCTGGGGTTCCGGGAGAGCGATGCCGCGCCGGGGTTCATGCCCGCGCCGGAAATTGCCGATTGCCGGATCGACCCGGCGGACCCGATCGCCACCGTCTCGCGCCTGGAGACCCGGTATTATCTGGGCAACACACTGCTTCGGGTCGGCGACGAATCCGGCATGGCGAATTCGCTCGAGATCCGGGTGCCGATGCTCGACCGCCGGGTTCTCGATGCCGTGCTGGCCTGCCCCGGCCCGATCCGGCTGCCCGACGCCAGGCCCAACAAGCACCTGCTGCGCCAGGCCTTCGCCGAGCACCTGCGGCCCGAACTGACGGCCCAGGGCAAGAGGGGCTTCGTGCTGCCGGTGGCGCGCTGGATGGGGGGCCCGCTGCGCGAGCTTTGCGAGAGCGCGCTGGGGGCGCTTCGCCACTCCGGGATGGTCGATCCCGAGGGGGTGGACGAGGTCTGGCGGGCCTATCTCGCCGAGCCGGAGACGCCGATCTGGTCGCGCGCCTGGACGCTCTGCGTTCTCGGGGCCTATCTGGACCGGCCGGCGGTTCGGTAAGCCCGCTATGCGGTTGATCCGGTGATGGCGTCGTTCCTGCAAGAGATCACGCCGTTGATCCTGACCTACAACGAGGCGCCCAACATCCGCCGCTCGCTGGCGAAGCTGGACTGGGCCGGCGATATCGTCGTGGTGGACAGCCACAGCGACGATTCCACCCGGGAGATCTGCCGCGGCGTTCCGCGTGTGCGGGTGTTCGAGAGAACCTTCGACAACCACGCCGCGCAGTGGAATTTCGCCCTCGGCGAGGCCGGAATCGCGACCGGCTGGGTGCTGGCCCTCGACGCCGATTACGTGCTCTCCGACGCGATCGTATCCGAGCTTGGCCGGATCGACCCGCGCGAACCGGTATCGGGTTACAGTGCCGCTTTCCGCTATTGCGTGGGGGGGCGGCCCTTGCGCGGCCCGCTCTATCCGCCGGTGACGGTGTTGTACCGCAGGAAACGCGCGCATTATGTCCAGGACGGCCATACCCAGCGCATCGTCGTCCGGGGCGAGGTGCTTGCGCTGCGGGGAAAGATTTTTCACGACGACCGCAAGCCGCTGACCAGCTGGCTGCGGGCGCAGGACCGCTACATGCGGCTCGAATCCGCCCATCTTCATCAAACCCGCTGGAAGAAATTGCGCGCCCCCGACCGGTTGCGCAAACTGGTCGTGGTCTCGCCGGTGGCGGTGCTGCTGTACTGCCTGTTCGTCAAGGGCTGCATCGTGGACGGTAGGGCGGGGCTCTACTATGCGTTGCAGCGCATGCTGGCCGAGTGCCTGCTGTCGCTGCGCATCCTTGAGCTGACTATCGTGGGAAAGCCCGAATAGCGTCGGTTTGCGCTGGGCGCGAGCGCCGGAAATACCGTGAAAACCCCGCCTTGCCGGAGGTCAGCGGACTGTCCCGGTGGAGGGGTGGTAGGCCCGGAGGGAAAGCCTTCTCGAACCTGCAAAACTCCCACAATTCAGCGCCTTAGCCACTCTGTAACACAGCGCAGTGTAGCAGCATTGTGTGACAGTTTGGAAGAGGGTCCGTGGCCGCATTTCCCCGCTCGGGTCGCCGATGAATGAGACAAACGGAAATTGATGTGCTGAGATAGAGCCATGGTACACCGCATCGACCCGAGCAATACCATCACGCTAATCGACGCCAACGTTCTCGACCGCGTAGGCGGTCCCGAAGACGCCGTTGTAGACCGCATCCTCGCGCTGCATGAGGAGGGCAGGGTCTTGCTCAATCTGCCGCACTCGGTGAAAGCAGAGATCGAACACCCGAGCACGCCAGCACCGGTGAAGCGGCGCGCGCTCGCATTAGTCTTCACATTGCCGGTTTCCCTGACCCCGGAAGAGACCTGCCGGCACCGTAAGGTGCGCAATCTGGTCCGTGGAAACGCGAAGCCCGGAAAGCACGACCGTGATGCTTATCACGTGGTTGAATCCGCTAAGTATGGCGGCTATTTCATTACTCGGGATGAACGGCTTATCAAGAAGCGTGCGGAAATAGCCAAATTCTTGGGCCAAACCTTCGCCATTGTGACACCCACTGAGTTCCTGGAAGTTTATGATCGGGTTGAGAAACAGACGCGATGACCGCCATCCCGCTTGCGTTCTGACGGTAACCATTGATGAAGATTAGAGGATGGGCAGATATTCATGCTTTGCCGCGCTTAAGCCCCGAACGTCGGCAAAGTGGCCATGAACGGACCTAGCTCCAGAGGGCGCTGAAGGTCTGGGTTGTGCCAAAGGGCGACATTGTTCGAGCCGAGCAAGCGTCCTTGTTGGGCGTTTCACCGAGATAGTGAACGGCTAACAGGCAACCCTACACCTAACTCGCGTTGCGGCGGGCGAGATAAGTGTTATCGTTAATCGGATTGAGACAGAGCCGAAGAAACATAGTGCCATGCCATCCCTGACATACGCGCCGTCCGAAGCCGCAATCGAAGATGCGATCAAGCGCCGTATCGGTAGCCCGGGCTTTTTCCAACGTGTGGCTGAGCAGGTGGCGCGCGCACTGTACTCCGATCTGAAGCTGGTCCCTCATGGCCGCAGGTCAGACGAGAAAACCGTTCGCGGTTGGCCCGACGCCTATCTCACAAAAGCCGACGACACCGTCATCGCCATCGAAGCAACTACGGCGGCAGACGCCATTGCGCGTCACTGGCCCAAAGATCTCGCCAAGCTACAGGAAGAGATGGAGCCGGACCGCCGCGGCGGTCTGATCTGGGTCGCCTGGTGCGATCCGACGACATCGACCATGCCGGCGGAGATGCGCGAGCAGGCACGTTGCCTCGGTCTACCGACGGAAGACATCCACATCGTCTTTCGCAAGGATCTCTGTGCTCGGCTGCGCGAGCCCGTCAATGCACGGTTCTGGATCAACGATCTCGGGCTCGCGGCAACCTCCGGCCCCTTCGACCGCATCCACGATTTAGTCAAGCGCCACGGTTATCGAAGCTCCCCCGGACTCTTCCCGACCTCGGCGGAATATGAAGACGGCCGCGTCCACGAACCGCGGCTGCTCGCTGAGGTGGAGAAGGCACTGTCGGTGCAGCGAAAAGCACTGGTCGTCGGGCATGGCGCGGCTGGCAAAACGACACTTGCCATGGTGCTAGCCCACCGACCGCAGTTCAGGCTTGCGCCGACCTATTACCTCGACCTCACTGCGACGGAGGGCGATCCGGTACTGCTGGAACGCGCCGGCGAGGCGATCGCTGCCCTCGCCGATCGTGGTGTGCTTTTCGCAATCGACAATGCACATCTCGATCCTGATGTGGCGGTTCGCATCCTTGAACAATGGGAGAGCTTTGGCCGAGGATCGCAGCTTCTGATCCTCGCGCGTCGCATACGCGCGAAGTCGGAGGTTTGGAGCGCCGTGCCCGAGCTCGAGTCCCTCGCCCTGCCAGCATTCGATCTCGCCATTGAGCCCTCTGATCTCGAAGGTATTTACCGGCGCCTGTATCGAGCGCGAACCCACACTGAAGCGTTACCTGTGCAACCGGACGTGCTCAACGCATGGCACACGCTCTTCGGCGGAGTCAGGACGCCTCCCGAGCTTGCGAATCTGAAACGCCGGCGGCTTTCGCCTTTGGTTGGGCTTCACGCAGGTAGGCTGGATGGGGCCTGCCAACCTAAAGACGAAGTAGTCGTGTGGCGGATAGAGGGCATAGGGCTCGAGTTCGTAGAAGACTCTCCCCAGGCGTTGTTCGATCCGATAAGTAGCATGGAAGAAGTAGCCCCGGCTGATGCCCAGCCTGCGGCTGCAAAGCCGCCAATCCGCTCCCAGTACGAAGTGATAGCGAAAAACTTTGTAGTGCCAATCATCGAGATGACGGCGGGAGACAGCCTCGAAGTCCGCGATGTACTCCTCTTCTTTCCGAGACCAAGTACCCCGGTGGCTCTTTCCGAGCGGAGTCTCCTTATACGACACTTGGCTTATTCTCCGCTCTCGTCTCACGCATTGCCGAAACCGCTCGTAACACGCTTGAAAGACCGCCCGCAGGCTGCCGGCCTGCCCGGAAACGCTCACCCGCAAGGGCGGCGATCGGGGGATCGCGGCAAAGCGGAATTCGGCGCCGCCTTCGATGCGCCGGCGGATGAAGTCGAGCTTGCCCTTGGCCAGCGCCGCCCCGCCCACGGCGCGCAGCGAGAGGTTGTCGAAGCGTCCGATCCCGTCCTTGATGCCCAACTTCCCGGACAGGGCGGTGAACCGGGTTTCGCCCGAAGACATGCCGCCGGTGAGCAGCTCGATGAGCCCGATCGAGTCGGGCTGGCCGGCGATCCGCTGATTGATGCCGGCCAGATCGAAGCCGCTGACGATCCCCTGCCGCATCTCCACCGAGACCACGCCGGCGAGGCTGGCGA
>JACZTQ010000152.1 GCA_022573605.1 Pseudomonadota bacterium
ACCGACATGATCATTTCTTGTATTGGCTGCCAGTCCAGCAAATAATTTGACTTTTCCTCTCCCAGCGGTAAATTAAAATCAGTGCCAATGGTAGTAAATTTTCAGGTAACTTACCTACTGTTCATGTTTGCTTAAGTTTATTCTAAAAGCCAATACTTACAATCTTTCCGGAGCCAAGATGTTTAATAAACACCTGCTAGCCGCCTGCCTTTTGGCATTACTGATTTTCAGTCCCTCCGGGGCTAATGCTCTGAGCAGAAACCTGGAAGAACTCCTGGCAAAGCATGAAATAATTATGCCTGACCTGGCCGCCCGCTACCCTGATGCGGAGGCCGTTATCTTACTTGACGTCAAAGAAATTGATCAGTCCAGAATTATAAATCCGGTATACACTACCTATCATACGGCCATTCTGATTCTAAAAGAAGCGGCCGCTGATAAATTCCGCTCTCTTAAAATTCCCTATTTCAAGGAAGTCAGGCTCGGTGATATAGAACAAGTCAAGCGTGATACAGCTTTTATGCTAGTGAGTGGCCATCACGTGTGAATGGAAGATAGCCAAAGAATTCAATGATTGACTGCGCACTTTGCAATCGGTTGACGAAAACGTCGGCCGCATTCTTGACTACCTCGACGAAAATAATCTTACTGAAAATACACTCGTCATCTACACCTCCGACAACGGCATGTTTGTCGGCGACCGGGGCCTCTTCGATAAACGCTTCATGTACGAACCCGCCCTGCGCCCGTCTGCCGGCTTGCGCGCCAAAGAATCCCGCGCCCGGCGAGGCGCTCCCCCAGCCCCAATAAAACCCGTCAAGCTCAATGGAAGGGTGAGATGTATCCTCGCCAGCTAACGGGGTACTCGGTAACACACGCTCCAGACGCGTCAGCCCGCCCGCCGCCGCCAGCGACCAGCGCCCGGCGAGCGGCGCCAGCATCGCCAGCGCCGCCGCGATGCGGGCGGGCAGGCCGGCATCGAGCACCAGATCAGGGTTGCGCGAGATCGCCAGCACCTCGATTGCGGGGTCGTCGGCCAGCGCCGCGGCGAGATGGCCGAGCGCCGTGGCGCGGTGGCGGGTCAGCGGGCCGGCGTTCTCCAGAAAGGCGGTCTCCAGATCACCGCGGGCGTCCAGCGTGGCGCGCTCGAACAGGAACGCGGTGCGCTCGAGGCCGGGGGCGTCGATCTGGAACGAGTAGTACATGGGCACCCCGCTGATAACGCCCCGGCTGGGCCAGGAATGGCTTTGGCCATTGACACCGAGGGGGCTGACGAAACGGTTAACCATGTCCGGCAAATCGGGAATTTTCCGGTGTGGGTGAGCGGTGTTGGCGAGGTTGGCGCCCGGGCGGCGACCCGGCGCCCGGCCCCACCGCCGCAGCCTCCCCCCCCGTCCCCTTCTCCGGGGCTTACGCGGCCGCATCTGCGGCCACGGTCCCCTGCGAAGCCCAGAGGGAGTGGGGGGCGAAATCGGCGGAGGCGGCCCAGCGGTTCCCGGTCAGCGCCGGTCGCGGATGTTGTAGCCGGCCAGCACCAGGATGCTCCAGGCCGCCAGCGCAAACAGGAACACGGCGGCGATCAGCAGCGGCCGGTCGGGGTATTGCGGCGCCTCCGACAGGGTCGGTTCGATATGGGCGGCGAGGTAGCGGTGACGCCGCCGGGCCTCGGCCTCGGCCTGCTGGTAGGTGGCCATTGCCAGGGTGTAGGACTGCTCGGCGAATTCGCGATCGACCACCAGTTCCTCGAACTCGCCGACCACCTGGCTGAGCGGGCGCCGGCCGTCGCGGCCCGGGCCGGCGCCGGCGCCGAGCCGGGTGCGCTCGGCGGCAATGCGGGCTTCGAGCGAGGCGACCTGGCGCTTCAGCAGCACGATCCGCGGCGCCTTGTCGTCGAGCGCGCCGCGCAGCAGGTCGAGCTGCACCCGGGCCTGGCTGAGTTCCTGCTCGAGCCCGGCGACCAGGGCGATGGCGACGCGGGCGTTCTGCGACGGATCGACCTCCTGCTCGAAGTCGCGGAAATCGCGCAGCCGCGCCCGGATGTCGCGCAACCGCGCCTCCGCCCCGGTCAGCTCGACGGCGGCGTAGCGCACCGCGTCCTCGCGCGCGGTGTCGGCGAGGCGGTTCACCAGCTCGGCGCTGGCAGCGAGGATCTCGGTGGCGATGGCGCGGGCCTCGCCCGGGGTGAAGGCGCGGGCCTCGACGGTGAGGATGCCGATCGCCGGGTCGAGCGAGACGTCGACCATGCGGTTCCAGTAATCGACCAGGTCCTCGATCGGCTGGTCCTCGCCGAGCGAGTAGACCCAGTCCGCGGGCGCCCGGTTGTAGATGGCCTCGAGCGGCAGGCGGGCGCGGACGGTTTCGACGATCTGCTGGCTCTGGATGAAATCGTAGAGCACCTGGCCGTCGGTCAGCACGCTGGAATTGCCCAGCTGGGTGACGGCGCCGAGGATCTCCAGCGGGGCCGCGGTCTGGTTCGAGCGGATCGAGAAGGCGAGGCGCGAGCCGTAGCGGTCGGCCGCGGTCCAGATCAGGTAGGCCGCCGCGATCAGGGTCGGCGCGATGACGGCGAGCAGGAACGAGGCGGCGATCAGCCAGTGCCGCCGGCGCGGCCGGGCCGGGGCCGCGCCGAGCAGCGCCGGCTCGCCGGTCATGGGCTGCGGGGCGGGAGGTTTCGGCACCGGGTTGTTCAGGATCAGGCGGGCCTGTGCCGGGGCGGGGTGCGCCGGGGGCGCCTTCCGGGGTTCGGTCTGGGGCTGGAGGTCGAGCATTGGAGCGGGCATCGGGGCGGGCCTTTCAGGCGGACAGGGCCGGGGCGGGGCTGATCGCCAGGTTCGCCTCGTGGGCTTCGATCGCCGCCTCGACGGTGTCGTGGTAGGTCAGCCGCCCGGCCTCCATCACCAGCCCGGCATCGCAGAACTGGCGCAGGGTGGCGGCGTTGTGCGAGATCATCAGCACCCGTGAGCGGTCCATCCGGCGGCGGAAGGCGGCGGCGCATTTGCGGCGGAACGCGGTGTCGCCGACGCCGATCACCTCGTCGACCAGGTAGACGGCGAAATCCACCCCCATGCTGAGGGCGAAGGCGAGCCGCGCCCGCATGCCCGAGGAATAGGCCCCGACGGCGACGTGGTAGGAGGCGCCGAGCTCGGCGAAATCCTGCACATAGGCGTCCAGCGCCGCAGTGTCGCGGCCGTAGATGCGGGCCACGAAGCGGGTGTTCTGGGCTCCGGTCAGGGCCGGGTGGAACGAGCCCGAAAAACCCATCGGCCAGGAGATCCGGCGGCGGCGCAGGATGCGCCCGCGATCGGGCCGCAGAGTCCCGGCGATCAGGCGCATCAGGGTCGACTTGCCGGCCCCGTTGCGGCCCAGGATGGCGATGTTGCGGCCCGGCGGCAGGTCGAAGCTGACATCGTGCAGGATGTGCTTGGTGACGCCGTCGCGGCGGAAGCTTTTCGACACCCGCTCGAGCCGGATCATGGCCGGGTTCAGGTCTGGGGTCATTGTTCGGCCAGCCGGTTGGCGCAGGCCAGCATCAGCACCAGCCCGGTGGTCACCAGCCCGAGCCCGAGCGCCAGCACATAGAGCACCGAGACGTGGCTGTCGTCGTAGACCGGGTAGAAGCCGGCCCGCATCAGCCCGACCAGGTGGATCAGCGGGTTCCACCACAGCACCTCGCGCGCCGCGGTGGGCAGCGAAGCGAAGCTGAAGAACACCGCCGAGACCAGGAACAGGGGCCGCGAGATCACCCCGTAGGCCAGCTCCCAGCCCTTCGACAGCGCGAACAGCGTGGTGTTGACCAGCCCGACGCCGAGCCCCAGCAGAGCGGCCAGCCCGAAGGCGCCGAGCAGCGCCACCGGCTCGAGGCGCACCTGGTCGGCGAAGATGGCGAGGATGCCGGCGAAGATCGCCGCCGCCACCGCCAGCCCGGTCAGCGCCTGCAACACGAAGCGCGCCAGCACGGTGTCGAGCGCGCTGACGGCGGGGTAGTTCAGCAGCGGCCGGTTGACCTGGACCGAGCGCCCGGTGAGCGCGGCGATGTCGTTGTAGAAACTGAACGCGATGTAGCCGGTGGCGTAGAACAGCGCGAAGCTGCGCCCGACCGGCGGGCTGTGGGCGATCTGCGAGAAGGCCAGCGACAACAGCGCGATGAATGCCACCGGCTCGATCAGCGCCCACAGGTAGCCCGCCGCCGAGCGCCCGAACCGGGTCGTCATCTCGCGCATCAGCAGAGCGAAAAGCACCCTCGCCTGAACGAGGGTGCCTGGCGCCTGATGGGTCGTATCGCGGGGGTTCATCGACACAGGGTTAAGCGTTTATCGTTAACCCGGACTTAAGCGCGGGCGCACAGGGTAGCGGCCCAGATGCCATGGCGGTTGGTTGCCTGGCGCGGGAGGATGTGCCGGATGATCCAGAGGCTGCTGTCACGGGTTCTCTCGACCCCCGATTCGCCCACCGCCGATCTCTATTTCAACAATGCCTGCGGCGATTTTTTCGATATCGGCGGCGGGGCCGGGGTGACCAGGCTGGCGCCGACCGTGTTCGCCTCGGCCGGCGCCTGCCTGGTGATGCGCCACGCGATGCGGGCGAAACGCCTGCCGGGCGGGCGGCGCCTGATCTATTTCATCGACGACGCGGTCGAGCAGGGGGTGAGCGACGCCAGCCTGCCCTTCATCTACCGCCAGAAGCTGCGGCTGGTCGAGCGCGCGGCGGCGCGCCGGATCGGCCGGCGCGCGGCGGTGGCGGTGGTCGGTTCGGCCGAGCTGGCGCGGCGCCAGACCGGCCGGATCGAAACCCATCTGATCCACCCCTACTGGTCCGAACCGATCGCCGGGCTCGAGCACTTCGGGCCGCTGCCGGGCGGTGCCGGCTGGGTCGATATCGCCTATCTGGGCAGCATTGTGCACCGGGCCGATCTGGCCTTCCTGTGGCCGGTCATCGGCGAGGTGCTGGCGGCGCACCCGAGGGTCCGGTTCCATCTCGCCGAGCGCCACCGGCTGCCCACCGCGCTCAACCGCCACCCGAGGGTGGTGCGGATCCCGGGGCTGGGCTGGGGCGCCTACCGGGCCGGGCTGGCGGGAAGGCGGTTCCACCTGGCGCTCTATCCGCTGCTGGATACGGAATTCAACCGGGGGCGCTCGCTGAACAAGCTGATCGAGCATGGCGTGGTCGGGGCGGCGGCGCTCTACTCGCGGAGCTGGAGCGAGGCCTGGCGGGCCGGCGAGGGCGGCGCCGGGCTCTGCCTGCGCAACCGCCGCGCCGACTGGCGCGCCGCGATCGAGCACCTGCTGGAGCGGCCGGAGGCGATGCGCGACCTTGCCGCCGGGGCCGGGGCGCTGGCGCGGACGCTGAACCGGGCCGAGCCGCAGCGCCGGCTGTGGGCCGAACTGATGGGAGTGCAGGAGCATGTGGCGGCCTGAGCGCCGGTCGTGGCGGGCGAGACCGATTTGGCGGGGGCGCTGGCCGGCCCGCTGGCAGCCGCTGGCCTGGCGGCTGGGCCATCTGCGCCGGCGCGGATGGGAGGCGGCGGCGCGCGGAATGCTGCGCCTGGCGATCCGGGTGCCGTGGTTGCGCCGCCTGCCGCGCCCCCTGGTGGCGGTGGTGGAACGGGTACTGTTCGCGGCCGCCGGAGATTCGTTGTTCGGCGAGGTGCTGTTCGATGGCGCGCTCTATCTCGAGCGCAACCCGGATGTGCGCGCGGCGGGGGCCGATCCGCTGGCGCATTACCTGCGCCACGGCTGGGCCGAGGGGCGCGACCCGAACGGCTGGCTCGACGAAGCCCGCTACCGACGCCAGGCGGGATTGGCGCGGCGCGACACGGTCAGCGCGCTGGGGCACTATCTGGCGCTGGGCCGGGCCCGGGGGCCGGGGCCGGGGCAAGCGCCATGCGCGGCCCCCGGGCCGGACGCCAAGGCCGATGGCGAGGCCGCGGCGGCGGCGCTGGTGCGGCTGGGGCGGATCGCGCCCCAGGGTTCCGGGGCGGATTCCGAGGCGGCGCAGGTCGATATCATCGTCCCGGTCTATCGCGGCCGGGCGGCGACGCTTCGCTGTCTTGCCAGTGTGCTGGAGGCGAGCAACGAGACCCGTTTCGCGCTGGTCGTGGTCGATGACGCCGGGCCGGACCCGCGGCTGCGCGCCGATCTGGCGCTGCTGGCGCGGCGCGGCCTGATCGAGCTGCTGGTGCAGCGGCGCAATCGCGGTTTCGTCGCCGCGATCAACGCCGGGATGCGGTGCAATCTCGGCCGCGACGTGGTCTGGCTCAACGCCGACACCGAGGTCAGCGGCGACTGGCTCGACCGGCTGCGCCGCGCCGCCCGGTCGGCCCCCGACGTGGCCACGGTGACGCCGCTGACCAACAACGGCACGATTTGCAGCTATCCGCGCGTCAATACCGACAATTGCCAGCCGCTGGAGGTGGACTGGGCCGAGCTCGACCGCATCGCCGCCCGGGTCAATGCCGGGCGACGGGTCGAGGCGCCGACCTGCGTCGGTTTTGCCACCTATGTGCGGCGCGACGCGCTGGATGCGGTGGGGCTGCTGGACCAGGCCGCCTTCGGGCGCGGCTATGGCGAGGAGAACGATTTTTCGCGGCGTGCGATCCGGCTCGGCTGGCGCAACCTGATCGCCGGCGACGTGTTCGTGCGCCATCTCGGGCAGACCTCGTTCGGCGACCAGCGGGCCGGGCGGGTGGCCGCCGCGATGCGGGTGCTCGAGCGGCGCCATCCGGGCTACGGCCGCGCGGTGGCGCGCTTCGTCGCCGCCGACCCGGTGGCGCCGCTGCGCCGGGCGATCGACCTGGAACGGCTGCGGCGCCATGCCCGGGGCCGGCGCACCGTGCTGATGGTGACCCATTCACTGGGCGGCGGCACCAGCCAGCATGTCGGCGAGGAGATCGCCCGATTGCGCGCCGGGGGCGCCGGGGTGGTGCTGATGTCGGGGGGCGCCGCAGGGCCGGATTCCGTGCGCCTGAGCCATCCGGAGGTGGCGGAACTGCCGTCGCTGGAGGCGGTGGCGCTCGGCGGGCGCGGGCTGGTGGAACTGCTCGGGACGCTTGGCGTCACCGAGGTCCGGCTCCACCATTTGGCCGATTTCGGCCGCGACGCGGCGCGCCGCTTCACTTGGCTGATCGACGCGCTGGGGCTGCCCTTCGAGTTCTCCGTGCACGACTATCTGGCGGTCTGCCCGCGGATCAATCTGGTCGATGGTTCGGGGATGTATTGCGGCGAGCCCGGCGAGGCGGGCTGCCGGCGCTGCCTGATGCGGCGGCGCTCGGGCTTCGGCGCGCCTGAAATCGGGCGCTGGCGGCGCGATTACGCGGCCCTGCTGGCGCTGGCGCGGGTGGTGCGGGCGCCGGACCGCGACGTGGCCGCAAGGCTGCGGCGCTATTTCCCGCAACTCGGCAATATCGTGGTCCGGCCGCATGAGCGGACCCGGCTCCCGGCGCCGCGCCAGCCGTTGGCGGAGCGCCAGCCGGGGCCGTTGCGCATCGCCACAATCGGCGCGATCGGGCCAATCAAGGGGTTCGACGTGCTGCTGGACCTCGCCGCCCAAATCCGGGCCGAGACCCGCGCCGGGGGTGCGGCGGTGGAACTGACGGTGATCGGCTATACCCGCAACGACGCGGCGGCCCGGGCGGCCGGGATCGCGGTCACCGGACCCTATCGCAACGACCGCGCCGGGGCGGCGATCGAATTGGCCGACCCGGACCTGATCCTGATCCCCTCGATCTGGCCCGAGACCTATTGCTACACCCTGAGCCACGCGCTGGCGAGCGGCCGGCCGGTGGCCGGTTTCGACCTCGGCGCGGTGGGCACACGGCTGCGCGATGGGGGGCTGGCCGGGGCTCGCTGCCC
>JACZTQ010000153.1 GCA_022573605.1 Pseudomonadota bacterium
GACGTGGCGGCGCTGGGCGTGGATGTCTACCTGTTCTCCAGCTACAAGTGCTACGGGCCCCACCAGGGGGTGCTGGTGGTGCGCCGCGCGCTGGCCGGGCGGGCCGCCAACCAGGGCCACGATTTCAATGCCGGGCTGCTGGGCAAGCGCTTCACCCCGGCCGGGCCGGACCACGCCCAGATCGCCGCGATGGCGGGCATCGCCGACTATGTCGACGCGCTCTACACCAGCCATTTCACCACCAACCTGGCCGCCGACGGCCGGGCGCGGCGGGTGCACGACCTGATGCGCGGGCAAGAGGTGGCGCTGATGCGCCCGCTGCTGGCGTATCTGCGCGGGCGCAACGATCTCCGGCTGCTCGGACCGGTGGAGGCGGAGAACCGCGCCCCGACCATCGCCCTGGTTCATGCCCGGCCCGGCGAGGACCTGGCCCGCGACCTGGCGGCGCATCGGATCATGGCCGGCGGCGGCCATTTCTATTCCAAGCGTCTGGTCGAGGCGCTGGGGATCGATGCCGGCCACGGGGTGCTGCGGCTCTCGTTCCTGCACTACACCTCGCCGGGCGAGATCGACCAGCTCATCGAGGCGCTCGATCGGGTGTTGTGATGCGGATCATCGGCGGCAGGTTCCGGGGCAAGCGGCTGGTGGCGCCGGGAGCGGCGGGGGGCGGGGCGGCGCATCTGCGCCCGACCTCCGACCGGGTGCGCGAGTCGCTGTTCAACCTGCTGGCGCACGGGCCTTACGGCGATCCGCCGCCGCCCGAGGGGCGCCGGGTGCTCGACCTCTTCGCCGGCACCGGGGCGCTGGGGCTGGAGGCGTTGTCGCGCGGCGCGGCGCGGGCGGTGTTCATCGACGATTTTGCCAGTGCGCGGGCGCTGATCCGGGAGAATGCCGAGGCGCTGGGGCTGACCGGCGAGATCAAGATCTGGCGCCGCGACGCGACCCGGCTCGGCCCCTGCCGGGGCGCGCCCTTCGGGCTGATCTTCGCCGATCCGCCTTATGGGTCGGAACTTGGCGGCAAGGCGCTGATGTCGGCGCGAGAGGGCGGCTGGATCGCGCCGGACGCGATCATCGTGCTGGAACATGCCGCCGGCGAGGACATCCCGGCGGCGGATTGGTTGCAGGTCGTCGACCAGCGCCGCTACGGCGAGACCGCGATCACGATCTTCCGCGCCGGGGGCTGACGAGGGTCAGTAGCGGTAGCCGTAGCGGGAATCGGTGTGGCGTCCGTCGTAGCGCCGCCCGCTGTAACGCCGGTCGTGACGGCGGTAGCCGCGGGGTTCGTTGCGGTCGTGAAGGATCTCCTCGACGGTGCCGACGATCGCGCCGGTCGCGGCGCCCAGCACCGTGCCCCTTGCGGCGCCCCGGATCGGGTGGCCAACGAGCGCCCCGGCGATCAGGCCGATGCCGCCGCCGATCAGGCCGCCGCGGACCGATTTCCGGGCCGTGTGCTCGGTGCAGGCGCCCAGCGCCAGCGCCGCCAGCAGGGCGAGAGCCGTCATTGTTGCGCGCATTGGGTCCACCTTTGCTCGATTATCCCGCGCCCGGCAGCGGCGCGGCGCTTGGCGAATGCCGGCGGCCGCGCTAAAGCCTGCCCGGGCAGTATACCCGATCGGGGAGGCGATTCATGCACATCGGCGATAAAATTCCCGCGATTGTGACCGGCGGGGCCAGCGGCCTGGGGGAGGCCTGCGTTCGGGCGCTCCGGGCGCGCGGCGCGCCGGTGGCGATCCTGGACCTGCAAAAGGAGCGCGGCGAGGCGGTGGCGGCGGAGACCGGCGCCCGCTTCGTCGAGACCGACGTGACCAGCGACGACAGCGTCGCCGCCGCCTTGGCCGGGGCCGCGAGCGCCCATGGCACGGCGCGGATCGTGATCAACTGCGCCGGCATCGCCCCGGCGATGAAGACCGCCGGCTCCAAGGGCGCCCACGACATGGGCGTCTTCGAGCGGGTGATCGCGATCAACCTGATCGGCACCATGCGGGTGATGGCGCTGGCCGCCCAGGCGATGCGCGAGGCCGAACCCTTGGACGGCGACGGCAGCCGGGGGGTGATCGTCAACACCGCCTCGGTCGCCGCCTTCGAGGGCCAGGTGGGGCAGGCGGCCTATGCCTCCTCGAAGGGCGGCGTCGCCGCGCTGACCCTGCCGGCGGCGCGCGATCTGGCCCGCGACGGCATCCGGGTCTGCGCCATCGCGCCGGGTCTGTTCGCCACGCCGATGCTCGAGGGCCTGCCCCGGGAGGTCCAGGACAGCCTGGCCGCTCAGGTGCCGTTCCCGGCGCGCCTCGGCGATCCGGGGGAATTTGCCGAGCTGGCCTGTTTCATCGTCGAGACGGGCTATATGAACGGCGAGGTGATTCGCCTCGACGGCGCCATCCGCATGGGCGCGCGCTGAGGCTTTTGTCGAGGGGGATCGAGAATGACTATTTCCGTGGGCGACCGTCTGCCCGAGGCGACTCTGTTCGAGATCACCGATCAGGGGCCGGTGCAGGTCGCCAGCGCGGATGTTTTTGCCGGCAAGACGGTGGCGCTGTTCGGCCTGCCCGGCGCCTTCACGCCGACTTGCAGCAACAGCCACATGCCGGGGTTCGTCGCCGCCGCCGAGGCGCTGCGGGCGAAGGGGGTCGATGCGATCGTCTGCCTCACCGTCAACGACCCCTTTGTCGCCGCCGAATGGGGCCGGGTGACGGGGGCGACGGCGGCGGGCATCCGCGTTCTCGGCGACTCGCTGGCCGAGTTGACCAAGGCCATGGGGCTGGATTTCGATGGCTCGGCGCGCGGTCTCGGCGTGCGCTGCAAGCGGTTCTCGGCGCTGGTGAAGGACGGCGAGGTCGCGATCCTGAACATCGAGCCCGCGCCCGGCCAGGCCGTCTGCTCGGTCGGCGAGGTTCTGCTCGACCAGATCTGAGGGATGACCTGCGCCGGGCAGGGCATTCGCCCCGCCCGGCGCAGGCCCGCAGAAGCCCCGGCCCTGCCGGGGCGTTGCCGCTTCGCGTCAACTTTCCTTGCGGAACGGGGTCGTCTCGCTGGTAGGGCGGGGTTCACCCCGCCACCGGTTTCGGCCGGGCAGGAATGGCGGGGTGAACCCCGCCCTACGCTTTGTTCAGCTTTCCTTGCGGAACGGGGTCATCGTCGCCAGCGCTGCGTGTTCGCGCGCCACCGCGGCGCGTTCCTGGCTCAGGTAGTCGGCCACCGCCCGGCGGAACCCGGGATCGGGAATCCAGTGCAGCGAGCGGGTGGTCACCGGCTCATAGCCGCGGGCCAGCTTGTGCGGCCCCTGGGCGCCGGCCTCGACGCGGGCCAGGCCGTGGCCGAGGGCGAACTCGATGGCCTGGTAGTAGCAGGTCTCGAAATGCAGGAAAGCGTGGTCCTCGGCGCAGCCCCAGTAGCGCCCGAAGAGGGCGTCGCGGCCGATGAAGTTCAGCGCTCCGGCGATCCAGCGCCCGTCGCGCTCGCACATCACCAGCAAGATATCGTCGGGCATGGTCCGGCCGATCGCCTCGAAGAAGCTCCGGGTCAGGTAAGGGTAGCCCCATTTGCGCCCGCCGGTGTCCTGGTAGAAGCGCCAGAAGGCGTCCCAGTGCCCGGGCTCGATTTGCTCGCCGGTGAGGCGGTGGATGGTGACCCCGCCGGCGATGGCCCGGGCGCGCTCGCGGCGGATCTGCTTGCGCTTGCGCGACGAAAGCGCGGCGAGGAAGGCCTCGAAATCGGCGTAGCCGTGGTTTTGCCAGTGGAACTGCTGATCGGTGCGCTGCAGCAGCCCGAGTTGGCCGCCAAGCTCCCATTCCTCGTCGGTGCAAAAGGTGATGTGCAGCGACGAGAGCCCGCTCCGTTCGGTCAGGCTGATCGCACCCTGCACCAGCGCCGAGCGGATTGTGTCGGCCTCGACGGGGTTGTCGGGCGGGCTGGCGGGCCGGACCAGCAGGCGCGGCCCGGGGACCGGGGTGAAGGGCACGGCGCACTGGAGCTTGGGGTAATAGTCGCCCCCGGCCCGTTCCCAGGCCTCGGCCCAGGCCTGGTCGAAGACATATTCGCCCTGGCTGTGGCCCTTCAAATAGAGCGGCATCAGGCCGAGGATGCGGCCCTCGATCGAGGCCACCAGGTGATGCGGCGCCCAGCCGGCCGGCGCGCCCACCGAGCCGCTTTGCTCGAGCGCAAGCAGGAAGCGGTGGGTGGTGAACGGCGACAGCGCCCGCCCGGCGGCGCCGGTCTCGGGGGCGGTCTCGGGCGCGGCGCAGGCGTCCCAGTCGCTCGCCTCGATCCGGTCGATGCCGGGCAGCACCCGGATCTCGACCAGCCGGTCGCCTCCGTCCATGATCGGTCTCCCCGGTTGCGTCGGGTTGGTTATAGCAGTTTTCACCGGCGTGAAACTATCCACCCACCCCGCCGCCCGCGCGAAGCGCGTGGCGGCGTTAGGGGGTGGGGGTGGGGCCTACCCGCGCTTCCCGTGGGGGTGCGCGCGTCAGCGCGCGGCCCAAGGGGCGCAAAACTTTGGGAGGCGCGCTTCCCGCAGGGTGTGCGCTCCGCCCTCCGGCCCCACCTCCCCGCGAGTCTTTGCCCGTGACAAAATCCGCATGCGCGGATTTCCGGCTCCACCAGCCCACCCCTCCTCCCCACCCAACCACCGATCATGCCCGGGTACCATCGGTGGTTGGGTGGGGAGGAGGGGTGGGCTGGTGGAGCGCGCCCAAAAGACGCAGCGCGGCTTTTGGAACAGGCGCAAAGGACTCGTGGGCTGGTGGAGCGCGCCCAAAAGACGCAACGCGTCTTTTGGAACAGGCGCAAAGCCGCCTCACTCCTCGCGCATGGCGCGGTTGAAATAGTCGGTGATCGGCTTGAGCAGGTAGTTGATCGGGGTCCGCTCGCCGGTCTGGATGAAGACCTCGACCGGCATCCCCGCGACCAGCTCTTGACCATCGAGCTTCAGCAGTTCGCCTTCTTTCAGCAAGACCTCGGCCCGGTAGTAGGACCGCTTGGTGGTCTCGTCGATGAAGGCGTCGGGCGAGACCTTGGAGACGATGCCGAACAGCTCCGGCGTGGTGCGGGTGTTGAAGGCGGAGAAGCGCAGCACCGCATCCTGTCCGGCGCGCACCGAGTCGATGTCGATCGGATCGATCCGGGCATCGACCACCAGGGCCGAGTCGCTGGGCACGATATAGAGCATCGGCTCGGCCGCGCGGACCACCGATTTCAGCGCGAACACCGTCATGTCGAGCACCACGCCGGCCAATGGCGCGCGCACAGCGAGGCGCGACAATCGCTCGCTCAGCGCGATCCGGCGCTCTTTCAGCTCCAGCTCCTTGAAGCCGAGATCGCGCAGCTTGGTGATCGCCTCCTCGCGCCGCGCCGCCCCGAGGCGCAGCAGTTCGATCTCGAGTTCGGAGATCTGCCCCTTGAGCTGGGCGGCGCGCGCCACCACCTGGCCGCGCTGGCCCTCCAGCCTGGCCGCTTCGCGGTCCAGCGCCAGTACCTGGCTGGCCTTGGCGAGGCCCTTTGCCAGCAGCGTGCGCTGGCCCACCAGTTCCTCGGCGATCAGTTCGCTCTGGCGCTCGAGCGAGCCGATCTCCGCCACCGAGCCGGTGATCTGTTCGCGGATCTGGACCTGGCGCTCGCGCATCACCTCGATCTCGCGCGCCATGGTCCGGAGCCGGGCCTCGAACAGCAACTGCTGGCCATCGGCCAGGGCCCGAACCTCGGGATTGGTCCCGGCGGCGGCCAGAAGCTCGGCGTCGAAGGCGATGCTCTCGCTGTCGGTCTGCTCGGCGGTCAGCCGGCCGCGGCGCGCCATCAACTCGTAGAGCTGGCTCTCCAGCACCGCCAGTTCGGAGCGCAAGGTGGCGCCGTCGAGCCGGATCAGCACCTCGCCGGCCGCCACCAGGTCGCCCTCGCGCACCAGGATCTCGCCGACGATGCCGCCGTCGAGGTGCTGCACCACCTGGCGCTGGCTCTCGACCCGGAGGTGGCCGCTGGAGATCACCGCGCCCTTCAGCTTGGCGGTCGCGGCCCAGCCGCCCAGGCCCCCGGCCAGCAGCGCGACGCAGAAGATGCCGAAGCGGATGTAGCCGCCGGCGCCCCAGCCGTCGGGCGCCGGTTTGCCGGCCGCGCCGCCGATCATGGCCTGGGTCATGGTCCGGATCATGTTTCGGGTCATGTCTTGTCTCCGGTCGCGCTCGAGGGCGGCCCGGCGGGCGGCCCGGCGGGGGTGGCGCCGGGCGCGGCGCCGGGCGGAGTGGCGGAGGGCTTGTTGCCGACCAGTTGCGGGTAGTTGCGGGTGCGCTTCTTCAATACCTCGTCACGCGGGCCGAAATCGATCTGGACGCCCTTGTCGATCATCAGAAGCAGGTCGCAGGCGGCGATGGCGCTGGGCCGGTGGGCCATGATGATCACGGTCTTGCCGCGCCCCTTGGCGGCGCGGATCGAGTCGACCAGCGCCTGTTCGCCGGGCGCGTCGAGATTGGCGTTGGGCTCGTCCAGCACCAGCAGCGGCGGGTCGCCATAGAACGCGCGGGCCAGCGCCACCCGCTGGCGCTGGCCGCCGGAAAGCCGCTGCCCGGCGGCGCCGATCTGGGTGTCGTAGCCCTGGGGCAGCGCCAGCAACAGCTCGTGCGCCCCGGCGCGCCTGGCGGCGGCGACGACCTCGGCGTCGTCGCGGTTCTCGGCCATGCGGGCGATGTTCTCGGCCACGGTGCCGCTCATCAGGCCGATATCCTGCGGCAGATAGCCGATATGGCGGCCGATCTCGTCCTCCGGCCACTGGTCCAGCGCGGCGCCGTCGATGCGCACCTTGCCGGCGGTCGGGCGCCAGATGCCGGTCAGCACCTTGGCCAGCGTGGTCTTGCCCGCGCCCGAGGGGCCGATCACGCCCAGCGCCATGCCGGGCTCGACCTTGAAGGTGATGGCGCGCAACACCGGGAAGCTCTCACCCGGTGCGGCGACGGTGATGCCCTGCACATGGACGAAGCCCTTGGGCACCGGCAGGGCGGTTTTCTCGATCTCCGGCGGGGTCTTCTCCAACAGCTCGCCCAGCGACGTCCAGCCCCTTGCGGCGCGCTGGGCCAGGCTCCACTGGCCGATCGCCTGCTCGACCGGCGCCAGCGCCCGGCCCAGCATGATCGAGCCGGCGATCATCATGCCGGCGGAAATCTCCTGGCCCAGCACCAGCCAGGCGCCCGCCGCCAGCATCACCGATTGCAGGTAGAAGCGCAGCGCCTTGGAGGCGGACATGTAGCTCGCGGTGCGGTCCGAGGCGACGATCTGGCGCGACAGCGCCTGCTGGCGCAGCTTGCCCCAGCGCGACAGCCCGGCGCCGCGCATGCCCAGCCCCTGCACCGCCTCGGCGTTCTGGCGCAGCGCCTCGCCCAGGTTCTCGGCCTCGTTGGTGGCGCGCTGCGAGTCCGCGGCCGGCCCGCGCGAGCGGATCTGGTTGAGGAAGGTGAGGCAGACCAGCAGCACGGTGCCGGCGATCGCAATCCAGCCCAGGAACGGGTGGAAGACGAAGATCACCGCCAGGAAGATCGGCGCCCAGGGCATGTCGAACAGCGCGAACGGCGCCGGGCCGGCGAGAAGCTGGCGCACCGACTCCAGGTCGCGCGCGGCGGTGTTCGGGCGCGCCCGCTCGCCCGGCGCCACCGAGCGGCGCAGCACCGCGATCATCAC
>JACZTQ010000154.1 GCA_022573605.1 Pseudomonadota bacterium
CCCCCGGCCACGCCCCCGGCCACTGCGATCAGCCGCGCCGCCGGGCCACCGCCACCACCACCGCCGCCGCCGCGCGGCGAACCGGAGCGGGCGGCCCCGCCCTCGGTCAGCCGCCGCACCAGCTCCTCCGGCGGCGGCAGGTCGGCGACATGGGTCAGGCGGATCACCGCCATCTCGGCCGCCATCATCGCGCTCGGCGCGATCGGCACCTCCTCGATCGCCTTGAGCAGCATCTGCCAGGTCCGGGTCAGCACCCGCATCGACAGCCGCCCGGCCAGCTCCCGGCCGCGCGCCCGCTCCGTGGTCGAGACCGTCGGGTCCTCCGCCGCCTCGGCGGAGATCTTCAGCACCGAGACCCAGTGGGTCAGCTCGGCCAGATCGCGCAGCACCACGGCCGGGTCGGCGCCGTCGGCATATTGCGCCCCCAGTTCCTCCAGCGCCGCGCTGGCGTCGCCGCGCATGATCGCCTCGAACAGGTCGAACACCCGGCCCCGGTCGGCCAGCCCGAGCATGGCGCGCACCTCGGCCGCCCCGGTCTCGGCCCCGGCCCCGGCCCCGTGTGCGATCGCCTGATCCAGCAGCGACAGGGCATCGCGCACCGAGCCCTCGGCCGCCCGGGTGATCAGCGCCAGCGCCTCGTCGGAGATCTTCGCCGCCTCGCGATCCGCAATCCCCCTGAGATGCGCCAGCATCGCCTCGGGCTCGATCCGGCGCAGGTCGAAACGCTGGCAGCGGCTCAGCACCGTCACCGGCACCTTCCTGATCTCGGTGGTGGCGAAGATGAACTTCACATGCTCGGGGGGCTCCTCCAGGGTCTTCAACAGCGCGTTGAAGGCCGAGATCGACAGCATGTGGACCTCGTCGATGATGTAGACCTTGTAGCGCGCCGCCGCCGCCCGGTAGCGCACCGAGTCGATGATCTCGCGCACATCGCCGACCCCGGTGTTCGAGGCCGCGTCCATCTCCAGCACATCGACATTGCGGCCCTCGGCGATGCTCACGCAGGCGTCGCAGGTCCCGCAGGGGTCGATGGTCGGCCCGTCACCCCCGTTCCCGTCCCCCCGACCGATGCAGTTCAGCCCCTTGGCGATGATCCGCGCCGTGGTGGTCTTGCCGACCCCGCGCACCCCGGTCAGGATGAAGGCGTGGGCGATGCGGTCGTGGGCAAAAGCGTTGGTCAGCGTCCTGACCATCGCCTCCTGGCCGATCAGGTCGCCGAAATGGCCCGGGCGGTACTTGCGCGCCAGCACCTGATAGGCGCCGGTCTTCGTGGTACCGCCTGCGGGCTTGCTGGAAGGGGGGCTGTCGTCCATCACGGGTCCCGGGGATTCCGCCGCCGAGGCGGCCGTCGCCCCCAGCTATAGCGGCGCCCGCGCGGGGCCGCAAGAAAGCCGGGCCGGTTACACGATTCCCGCCGCCGAAGCCAGCAGCAGCGCCCCCCAGAGGACCAGCAAGGCGCCGAACCCGCGGCCGATCAGATCGCCCCCGGGCAGCAGCTTCTCGCCCAGCACCAGCAGCGCCAGCCCGAGAATCCAGTAGAGGTTCATGATCCCGCCGAAGAACAAGAGCGCCATCAGGAACCAGCAGCAGCCGAGGCAATAGGCGCCGTGGCCGAGCCCCAGGCGCAGGGCGCCCGCCCTTCCGGGCCGATGATTCCGGCCGAGATACTCCACCGGGCTGCGGCAGTGGCGCAGGCAGGCCCGCTTGAGCGGCGTGAACTGGTAGAGCCCGGCGGCGAGCAGGATCGCGCCGCCGAGCGCGGCGCTGGTCAGCGTCATCATCGAGGCCGAGACCAGCCCGCGCAGCTCCAGCGCCCATTGCAGGCCCGCCGCGATCAGGCTGAATGCGCCCCAGACCAGCAGGTAGCCGGCCAGGAACAGCGCCGTCAGCAGCACCAGTTCGCGCCGGGGTTCGCTTTTGCGCTTGACCGCGGCGTAGAGCAGGATCATCGGCGACGCGCTGGGGGTCATCATCGCCACCATCATCACCCACCACATCAGGAACACGAGCCCGAAATAGGCCGGCGTCCAGTGCGCCGGCTGCATCGCCATCGCGGGCGCCGGCACGCCCATGCCGGCGCCGAGCACCGTGTAGAGGGCGGCGATCAGGGTCAGCAGCACCAGTGCGGCGAGCAAAATCAGGCGGTCGCGCTTGAGGGCGGCCTCGATCATGCCGGTCTGATGCATTTCCGCGCCCGGGCGGCTGTCTCAGGCAGCTTCACGAAGGACGCCGGTATTCGACAGGTGCAACTCGCAGAACTGTCCGTAGCTGTCCGTGAGCTCGAATCGGATCGCGCCCGAGGTCCGGGTGCTGGCGCTGCCGATCTCGGCGATGGTGTATTCGAAGCCCTCCGGCATGTCGATGCGCACCCGGTGCTCGGCGCCGGTGACCGGGTTGCGGATCGGCTCGGCGGTGGTCTCGAAGCAACCCGGCACCGAGATTCGCCCACGCCGCGCGGTGATGTCCACCTCTAGCTCGATCTTCCGCGACAACGGCTCCAGCTTGTTCGGCGACATCGCCGAGTAGACCCACCACATGGTCGCCATGTCCTCGGTGTCCTCGCCGGTCATTATGGCAATCAGCGCCGCGCGCTGCGCCTCCGAGGCGGCCTCGTCGATGATCAATTGCATGGTGCCGTTGCCCTCGTGCACCGGGCCCGGCCACTTGTACATCGCCGCCATCCGCAGCCCGTCGAGTTTCACCTCGCCGTAATGGCCGCGATGGATCTCGCCACCGACGACCGCCTCGCATTTGTTGTCGGTCGGCAGCGCGTTGAACTGGCACGGGCAGGCATAGACGCAATTGCAGTTGGCCAGCTCGATGCCGTGGATTTCCCATTGTGTCATGGAACGTTTCCTCCAGATGATAATGATGGCCGGCCAATCGCCGGTACCATACAACCGGCACCATACAACAGGGCCGGCCGTTTTGCCAAATGATGCGGGGCGGCTAGAGCCTTATCCCTTCGAATGGAATTGCTCTTCCCGTGGTCATTGCCGGGCTTGACCCGGCAATCCAGTATTTAGATCAATCTGTTAAGGGCTGGATGCCCGGATCAAGTCCGGGCATGACGTGGTTCTAATTGACCGGATAAGGCTCTGGAACTCACGCTCGGATGGATAAGGGGTGAGAGGCTGGACAGCGACCCGAACGGGGCTCGTTGCGGCTGCTTCCTTCCGGACCTGACCGGGTTGGCGAGGCGCTCGCCCGCGCCAACCTCTCGCGGCCTGATATATCGCGAGCCGAGGCGCTATTCAACCCGCGCCCGCATCGCTCGCCCCCATTGCGGCAAGCCCGCCGGTCTGGCATCAAGGGACGCCAATTCGACCGATACAGCCGGGAAAACATGCGCCTCAGCGATCCCCTGACCTTCGCCGCCGGGGGCGGCGAGATCGACCGCGCCTCGCATCTGCGGGTGCGGAGCGCCGCGTTGCTCGCCGGCGCCGGCGCCCGGCTGCTGCCGCAATGGCGCGACAAGGCGCTGATCGAGCTAGCCGGCGAATGCCCGGCGCTGGGTTGGGTCACCCCGGAGCCCGGCCTTGTCGCCGAGGCCCATGAGGCCCCGGTCTTCCTCGGCTGCTACCGGGGCGCGCCCTGCTTCACCGCCGACTTCTCCGCCCTCGACGAGGACACCGCCAAAACCCGCTTCGGCGAGACCATGAAGTTCATCGACCTGCGCTCGGTCGCCGGCCAGCTCAGCCAGGGCGAAGCCACCATCGTCGCCGCCGCCAAGGGGGTTATCGGCTGGCACCGCATCCACCCGTTCTGCGCCCGCTGCGGCGGCGCCAGCGCACCGGAGGATGGCGGCTGGCGGCGCAAATGCAGCGCCTGCGGCGCGCTGCACTTTCCCCGCACCGACCCGGTGGTGATCATGCTGGTGACCCGGGGCGACCCCCGGGGCGACAAGGTGTTGCTGGGCCGCCAGTCGGTCTGGGCGCCGGGGCTCTACTCGCTGCTCGCGGGCTTCATGGAGCCCGGCGAGACCATCGCCGACGCGGTGCGCCGCGAGACCTTCGAGGAAACCTCGGTCCGGGTCGGCCGGGTGCGCTTTCTCGGCTCCCAGCCCTGGCCCTTCCCGGCCAGCCTGATGCTGGGCTGCTGGGCCGAGGCGCTGAGCGAGGAGATCGTCATCGACGACGAGATCGAGGACGCCTGCTGGGTCGGGCGCGCCGAGATGGCGCTGGCCTTCCGGGGGGAGCACCCGCGTTTCAAAGCCCCCCGGGCCGATTCGATCGCCCGCTGGATTCTCACCGCCTGGGTCGCCGGCGAGATCGCCGAAGCAGAGTCGGCGTGATACAGTTGCTGCCGCGCCATCCCGGCCGGATCGGTGAAGGAGGCCCCATGCCGGACCTGACCCAGACCGAAACCTTCGACGACGCCGACACCGCCGTCGCCCGCATCGCCGAGATCTACGGCCAAAGCGTCGCCCGCCTGCGCGACGGATTCGCCAGAGCCGCCAGCGGAGAGCTGTCCGGCCCGGTGGTGGCCAATTACCCCTTCGTCGGTTTCTCGGTCAGCGTTGGGGAACTGAACACCGATGCGCGCCATTCCTACGGCGTGCTGCTGGAGGCCGGCGACTACCGCGCCACCCTGACCCGGCCCGACCTGTTCGCCGCCTATTACCGCGAACAGATCGCCCTGGTGATGCGCCGCCACCGCATCCCGGTCCAGGTCGGCGTCAGTCACCGGCCGATCCCGCTGCCCTACGTGGTCGAGAGCAGCGTCATCGACGTCGGCGAGCGCGAGGTCCGCGCGCTGCAGGAAAACTTCGCCCTGCCGGACCTGAATACCACCGACGACGCCATCGCCAACGGCACCCTCACGCGCCGCGCCGGGCGGCCCAACCCGCTGGCGCTGTTCACCGCCGAGCGGGTCGACTACTCGCTGGCCCGGCTCCAGCACTACACCGGCACCTCGGGCGAGCATTTCCAGGGCTTCATCCTACTGACCAACTACCAGCGCTATGTCGAGGCCTTCATCGAATTCGGCCGCGAGAAGATCGGCAGCGATGGCCACGACGCCTTCGTCGGGCCAGGCAACCGCATCCACACCGCCAGCGCGGAGCCGCAAGGCGAGTCCCCCCGGCACCTGCCACAGATGCCCGCCTACCACCTGAAGCGCCCCGGCGGCGACGGCATCACCCTGGTCAACATCGGCGTCGGCCCCTCGAACGCCAAGACCATCACCGACCACCTGGCGGTGCTGCGCCCCCATTGCTGGCTGATGCTGGGCCATTGCGCCGGGCTCCGGCGCAGCCAGCTGCTCGGCGACTACGTGCTGGCCCACGGCTATGTCCGCGCCGACCATGTGCTCGACCACGCCCTGCCGCTGTGGGCGCCGGTGCCGCCGATCGCCGAGGTCCAGCAGGCGCTCGAGGAGGCCACCGCCCTGGTCACCGGGCTGGAGGGGCCGGAGATGAAGACCCGGATGCGCACCGGCACCGTCTTCACCACCGACAACCGCAACTGGGAACTGCGCTCGGACGAGCTGTTCGGCCAGCTCAACCAGAGCCGGGCGATCGCGGTCGATATGGAATCCGCCACCGTCGCCGCCAACGGGCTGCGCTTCCGGGTGCCCTACGGCACCCTGCTCTGCGTCTCCGACAAGCCGCTCCACGGCGAGTTGAAGCTCGGCGGCATGGCCAACAATTTCTACCGCGAGCGGGTCAGCCAGCACCTGCGGGTCGGGCTCGAGACCATGCGCATCCTGCGCGAGCGCGGCGTCGACCGGCTGCACTCGCGCAAGCTGCGCGGGTTCGACGAACCCGCGTTCCGCTGAAACGGCTCATGAATCGGCACACGGCCGGGACCGCACGGGAACCGGCGCGCAACTCCGCAGGGTGCGCATTTTGCGCACCGCCACGGTGGACCGGCCTTCTCGAACGGTGCGCAAAATGCGCACCCTGCGGGCGACAAAACCTTTAGCTGGTGCTGATTCCGGCAACCGCTTCCTTGAACGGCTTGACCACCTTGATCGCGGCGACGGTGGTCGCCGGCGAGACCATGCTGGCGCCGGTCGCGGGGTTGCGCACGTTGCGTTCCGCGCGGTGGCGCGCGGCGAACTTGGCGACACCGGGAAGCGTCACCGCGTCCCCGGCCATCCCCGACAGCAGGACGCCCGGCAGCGCGTCCAGCACCGCCTCGACGGCCGCCTTGGACTGCCCGGACGCTCCGGCCAGCGCGTCAACGAGTTCTGATTTCTTCATTGTCCCCTCCCAAGGAATCGCGCGACCGCGTCGCGCCTGGTTGTCTCCCTTGCCAAGGAATCGGAAGACGGCGTCCGGATCAACGGTTTTTTTGCCTCAAAGGCCATGTTGGCGGCCATGTGTGCAAAAAATAGGCACTTTGCACCGGTTTTGACGATTCATTCCCGCCGCTACATAGCCTAGAGTGAGTCCGGGACCTTGAGGACGGCCAGCCATGAAGCCACCGGACACCGACAAGATCGCCCTTCGCCAGGCGCTCGGCGCCTTCGCCACCGGGGTAACCATCGTCACCACCCGGGCGCCCGCGAGCGGCGAGCCGGTCGGCTTCACCGCCAACTCCTTCACCTCGGTCTCGCTGGAGCCGCCGCTGTTGCTGGTCTGCCTCGCCCACACCGCCGCCAGCTACCGGATGTTCTGCGAGACCGAGAGCTTCGCGGTCAACGTGCTGGCGGCCGAGCAGCAGGAGACGGCGATGCTGTTCGCCACCCGCGGGGCCGACAAGTTCGGCCCGACCCGCTGGCATCCCGGCGCCATGGGCGCGCCGCTGATCGAGGGCTGCCTGGCGCGGTTCGACTGCGCCATGCACCAGCGCGTCGCCGCCGGCGACCACGACATCATCATGGGCCGGGTGATCGGCTTCTCGCGCCACGAGGGCGAGGCGCTGCTCTACCACGGCGGCGCCTTCCAGCGGCTGGGGTGAGCGGCCTGCCGCGCTACGGGCGCCGGAGCAGCGCCGCGATGCGGATCAGCTGCTTCGCCCGCTCCATCGGCTCGGGAAACCCGAGCGCGTGCCTAACGGCACGGGTCGCCGCAGTCGTGACCAACCCCTCGTCACCCGCCGCAAAGGCAAGCGAGACAAAGGCTCTACCAAGATACGCCGGTGTATCCGGGGCATCGAACAACGTCCGCTCGAGAGTCACGCGCGCCGCCGCCCCGTCACCAGAAACAATGTGATGAGCTGCCTCGCGCAGAAGAAGCTCCGTGGCATAGGGAAGTTCGAGCGACGCCGCCAGCCCCGCGGCGTCCGCCTCGCCAGGCTTGCGCGCCAGTCCCCCCAGTCCAAGCTCGTCCAGGACCTGCCTGTGTGCCGTCCGGGGCAGCGCCCGCAGCAGCGTATCGATCATGACGTTCCCGACGAAATAGATTGAAGAAGCGTCGATCCCCTCTGCGGCCAGATTGGCGTCGGCGTCGCGCGACGGAGTGAAGAGGACGTCCGACAGCCTGTCGGTCACGACCCGATTCAGCTCCTCGGGCATAGTCCGGTCGAATGAGCGTAGGCCGGCCTCGACGTGCGCCACGGGGATTCCCACGTTGGCCGACACCAGCGCGGCGGCAAGTGTGGAGTTGGTGTCGCCGTAGACAATCACCCGGTCGGGGCGGAAATCGGAGAGCACCGGCTCCAGTCTCAACATTACGTTGGCGTTCTGCCATGCATGGCTCCCGGAG
>JACZTQ010000155.1 GCA_022573605.1 Pseudomonadota bacterium
CAGTGATCTTGTGGTAGTCGATCCCGGCCTTGTGGCAGGCGTATTTGAACATCGCCAGGGGCTGCCCGCCCTCGAACAGCACCACCTCGGTGCCCTCCAGCTTGTCCCAGGTGAAATCCGGGTCGGCCGCGCGCCCGGTCAGGAAGAAGCCGTCCATCTCGTTGACCTGGGCGAAGTGCACCGCGGGCGGGACCTCGCCGCGGGCCAGCACCGCGAAACCCTGGCTCGGCGCCGACTGGGCGACATCGGCCGAGCCCTCCGCCACCGCCGCCAGGGCCGAGACGCCGGGCGGCGCGACCGACCATTCCGGCTCCAGCCCTTCGGCCTTCAGGAAGCCGCCGGACATGGCCGAGATCAGCGGCGAATAGAAGGCGGAGAACAAGGTGAACTGGATGTTTATTCTGGCCATCGGTCGCCCTCCCCTTCGCTCCGGCCGCCGCGCCCGCTTGGCCCGTCGATGCCGGAGCCTACAGACACCCGAGGCGATTTTCCAGACCGGCCCGCTACCGCGTTTCGGGTTTTGCCGCCGCCTTCAGCGCCTTGATCCCGGCCCGGGCCAGCGCGTCGGCGCGCTCGTTCTGCACCTGGCCGGCATGGCCCTTGATCCATTCCCAGGTCACCCGGTGGCGGGCCTGCGCCGCATCGAGGCGCCGCCACAGGTCGGTGTTCTTGACCGGTTTTTTCGCCGCCGTCTTCCAGCCGTTCGCCTTCCAGCCGTGGATCCAGCCGGTGATGCCATCCTTCAGATAGGTCGAATCCGTCACCACGGTGATCGTGCTGGCGCGCTCCAGGGTCTCCAGCGCGGCGATCGCGGCCATCATCTCCATGCGGTTGTTGGTGGTCTCCGGCTCGGCCCCGGACAGCTCGCGCGACTTGACCAGGGCTTCCCCGTCGCGGGCCTCCAGCACCACGCCCCAGCCGCCGGGGCCGGGATTGCCCGAGCAGGCGCCGTCGGTATAGGCGAACAACGCGGTCATCGGGCGCCGCGCCGGGCCAGGATGTGCATCTTGCCGGTGATGGTTCCGTCGTAGCCGGCGGACCGTTCGAGCGCGATCTCCGGCGCCGGGAAACCCGCGCCAACCAGCAGGCCCTCGATCTCGGCCTCGGCGAAATAGGTATAGCGCCGGCCCAGCCGGTCGCGGCTCTCGCCGGCGCCCTGCTTGAGGCCGAGATAGAGCCAGCCGCCGGGCGCCAGCGCCCGGTGCAGCCGCGCCAGATGCCCCGGCATCGCCGCGCGGGTGTCGTGCAGCAGGCAGAACGAGGCCCAGATGCCGCCGTGGAGACCGTCGTCGTCGAGCGCCTCGAAGCGCGCCACCCGGACCGCAACGCCGTAGCGCCGAAGGGCCTCGGCGGCGAGCCCGGCCGAGCCGTCGAGCGCGCTGACCCGGAAGCCCCGCCCGGTGAAAACATGCGCCGCCCAGCCCGAGCCGCAGCCGAAATCCAGCACCGTGGCGCCGGGCTCCAGCCGTTCGGCGAAGCGTGTCAGCCAGACCCGATCGGCCTTGTCCGAGGCATAGGCGGCATAGGCCGCCGCCTCGCCGTCGTAGAACGCCAGGGTCTCGCTATCGGCGGTCATCGCGCCCGGACTCCGCCGCCAAGGCCCGGCGGCGATGCCGCAGCCTCCCCCCAACCCCCCTCCCAGAGGGAGTGGGGCGATCCCTGACCCCACCGTTCCTCCCGGAAACCCGGTGGCCGGGCACTGGCCCCACCGATTTCGCCCCCCACTCCCTCTGGGAGGGGGGACGGGGGGGAGGCTGCGGCGGTGGGGCCGGGTGCTGCGGTGATCAATGCTCCCCGATGATTCAGCGGTGCAAGATCGCGGGCAGGGGTCATTTCAATGAACACCCCCTCAGGCCTCCACCCGCAGCACGCGGGGCACCTTGAAGCTGACATGCTCCTCGGCGGTGACGATGGGCTCGATGGTCACCTGGTAGCGCTCGCGAAAGGCGTCGATGACCTCGTCGACCAGCACTTCCGGGGCGCTGGCGCCGGCGGTCAGGCCGACCGCCGCCACCCCCTCGATCGCCCGCCAGTCGATCTCCGCCGCACTCTGCACCAGCATGGCGTAGGAGCACCCGGCGGCGCGGCCGACCTCGACCAGGCGGCGCGAGTTCGACGAGTTGGGGGCGCCGACCACCAGCAGGGCCTCGATCAGCGGCGCCATCGCCTTGACCGCCGCCTGGCGGTTGGTGGTGGCGTAGCAGATGTCCTTGCGGTGCGGCCCGATGATGCCGGCAAAGCGCGCGATCAAGGCGGCGACGATCTCGGCGGTGTCGTCGACCGAGAGCGTGGTCTGGGTGATGTAGGCGAGCCTTTCGGGGTCGCGCGGCACGATCCGCGCCACGTCGTCGACGGTCTCGACCAGGATCACCGCGCCGGCCGGCAGCTGACCCATGGTGCCGACCGTCTCCGGGTGGCCGGAATGGCCGATCATCACAATCTGCCGGGTGTTCTGGAAATGGCGCTCGGCCTCGACATGGACCTTCGAGACCAGCGGGCAGGTGGCGTCGACATAGATCATCTTGCGCCGCTTGGCCTCGGCCGGAACCGCTTTCGGCACGCCGTGGGCCGAGAACACCACCGGGCGGTCGTCCGGGCACTCGTCGAGTTCCTCGACGAACACCGCCCCCTTGGCCCGCAACCCGTCGACGACGTGGCGGTTGTGGACGATCTCGTGGCGCACATAGACCGGCGCGCCCCATTTCTCGAGCGCCATCTCGACGATCTCGATGGCCCGCACAACACCGGCGCAGAAGCCGCGCGGATCGGCCAGGTAGAGGGTCAGTGCCGGTTTGCCGGTCTGGCTCGGGTCGTTCATGGGCGGTCCTCCACGGGGCCGGATTGCGGGCCGAATTGCAGGGCGGCGAGGCGGGCATACAGCCCCCCCTGTTCCACCAATATATCATGCGTGCCCTGCTCGACCAGCCGCCCGTCCTCGATCACGCAGATATTCCGCGCCCGGCGCACGGTGGCCAGCCGGTGCGCGATGACGATGGTGGTGCGCCCCGCCATCAGCCGCTCCAGCGCCTCGATCACCCGCCCCTCGGCCTCCGCGTCCAGCGCCGAGGTGGCTTCGTCGAGCAGCAGCACCGGGGCGTCGCGCAGCATCGCCCGGGCGATGGCGATGCGCTGGCGCTGGCCGCCCGAGAGCCGCGCCCCGCCCTCGCCCAGCGGCGTGTCGTAGCCCTGTTCCAGCCGGGCGATGAAGCCGTGGGCATTGGCTTCATGCGCCGCCGCCTCGATCTGGAGTCGCGTTGCATCCGGGCGCCCGTAGCCGATGTTCTCGGCCACGCTGGCGTCGAACAGGAAGGTCTCCTGGGTCACCAGCGCGATCTGGCGGCGCAGCGAGGCCAGGGTGACCCCGGATATGTCCTGGCCGTCGATGGTGATGCGGCCGCTGTTGGCGTCCCCGCCTTTGAGGTCATAAAACCGCTCGATCAGCGCCAGCACGGTCGATTTGCCCGCCCCGGAGGGGCCGACCAGGGCGGTGACCTCGCCGGGCCGGGCGGCCAGCGTCAGCCCGTTGAGCGCCGGCGCGGCCCCATAGGCGAAATGGACGTCCTCGAAGCTGATTGCGCCTTCGGTAACGGTCAGATCGACAGCCTCCGGGGCATCCTCGATCCCGCTCCTGGCGTCGAGCACGGCGTAGATCGCCTCGACCCCGGCCAGGTGCTGGCGAAGCTGGACGCCGAGCGCCGCCAGGCGGCGCGCCGGATCGGCGCACAGGAACAAGGCGGTGGCGAAGGAGAAGAAGGTGCCCACCGCCATGGTCCCGCCGATCACCCGCCAGCCGCCATAGAGGATCACCGCCCCCGCCGCGATGCCCGCCGCCGCCTCCATCAGCGGGCTGACCAGGCCGCGCAGCCGGACAATCCGGTCGGCGCGCTCGCGCACCCCCTCGACCGCCGCCGCCATGCGCCCGCGCATGGCCTGCTCGAGGCGGAACGCCTTGATGATGCGGGCACCGCTTATGGTCTCGGCCATGACCCCGGCGACGCGGGCCTGCAAGGCGACCTCGTCGCGCGACAGCTTGCGCACCCGGCGCACCAGCGCGGCGACCCCGCCGAGCACGGCGGGCAGGCCGACGAGCGCGATCAGCGCCATGGTGAGGTCCTGCCACAGCATCACCCCGGCCAGCACCGCCACCGCCAGCAGGTCGGCGCCGAGCCGGGTCGCCACCAGGTCCAGCGCCTGGCGCGCGGCGGCGCAGTTGACGGTGATCCGGCTGGTCAGCTCGCCGGTGCCTACGCTGGCGTGAAAGCCCATGCCCTGGGCCAGCACATGGTCGTGGATGCGGGCTTGCAGGCGGGCCACGATGCGGTTGCCGATGCGCCCCAGCAGCACCGTCTGGCCATAGGCCGAGGCGCCCCGGACCAGGAAGATCGCCAGCACCCAGGCGGCGATCAGCGCCACCATGGCGGGCCGGCGCGCGATGAACACGTCGTCCATGACGCGCTCCATCACCAGCGCCACCGCCCCCCCGGTGGCCGCGACCAGCGCCATCAGCAGCAGGGCTGCGGCATAGCCCCGGCGGTGCACCCAGGCGTTCTCGGAGACGAGGCGGAACAGCAGCCCGGCGCGCTGGCGGCCGAAGAGTTTTGCGGCGAAGTTCGAAAGCATTCCGGGCCGCCCGTCCTGTCGGAGCTGCGCGGTGTGCGCATTGGCGCCGTGATCTACCCGATCCCCTCCGGCTACGCCAGCATCACGCCCCCGCCTCTCGCCTCGATATTGTGGTCCGCCGCCGCGCACAACACCGCCACGCCCCGGCCTTGCGCCGGGGCGTGGCGTGGCGTGGCGTGGGAAGGGCGAACCCCGCCGGGCGCGGAACTTCGGTCTCCGCGCTCCGGCGCGGCTGTTCCTACCCCGGCGCCACCATCTCGTGGTTCTCCAGCAGCCGCACCAGCCGCCCCCGCGCCTCGGGCAGGGCGTCGCGCCCGAGCGCCGGGCAGGCCCGGTGCTCGAGGAAGAACCCGGTCAGGCGCAGCGCCTCGCGCACCGCCCCGATGGTGGGCGCGCCAGGGCCGATCAGGAAGCCCGGCAGCGGCAGCAGCTTGTCGGCCCAGGCGCCGCCGGCCTCGTGGCTGACCGCGCGCCCGCTGCGCGGCGAGACATAGGCCAGGTCCTCGGTCGCGCCGGTGGCGCCGCAACTCGCGAGGTCGAGCCCGAAGCCCAGCGCCGTCAGCAGGTCCAGCTCCCAGCGGGCATAGCGCGCCGGCCAGTCCCAGGCCGCCTCGGCCAGCGCGTCGGCCAGCGCCACGGTGCCGTGGTAGACTGGCTCGTTCGGCTCGCGCTCGGGCAGCAGCGTGACCAGCAGCGCGCCGATCGCGTTCAGCGCCGCCAGTGCCGCCCGGTCGGCCATGATCGCGGCGGCGCGCGAGCGCACCGGCTCGATGCGGAAATGCCCCAGATGCTCGACCAGCCGGGCCCGCCATTCCAGCGCCAGCTGGGTGCCCGGCTGCAACACCGGCGCCAGCTTGGCGCCTCTGGCGCCCCGGACCAGCCCGGCATGGCGGCCGTGCTCGCGGGTCAGGGTCTCGATGATGGCGCTCGATTCGCCGTGCGGCCGGACCGCCAGCAGAATGCCCTCGTCGCGCCAGTCCATCGTCGGCTCACTCCTCGAACCCGGGGTCGTCGAGCATATGCCGGCCCCGGGGATCTTCAACCTCGATGACCCAGAGATCCGGATCGTAGCCGCGCTGGCGGGCCAGCGCCGCATCGACCTCCGCCTCCCCGGCGTCCTCGATCTGCGCCTGCCAGCCGATCCTGCCATCGAGACCGTAACCGCGGGTGAAGAACGAGGCCCGGCCGTTCATCAGCGCCAGCTTGATCGCCACCGCCCCGGCGGTGGCGTCGCCCTTGCGCACGACATGGGCGTGGATGCCCGCCTGCGACAGGCGCATCAGATAGGCCGAGACCCAGATGCCGGTGGCGAGCCTAGCCATTGGCCGTGACCGCAACCGTAACAGCAACCTTTCCCATCCCCGCCACCGCTCAACCCCCGTCCGGGAAATCGAGCCCCATCTCGCGGTAGCGCGCGGGGTCGTCGAGCCAGCCGGGGCGGACCTTGACGGTCAGGAACAGGTGCGCCGGGCGGCCGAGCAGCTTGGCGATCTCGGCCCGGGCCTCGGCGCCGATCTGGCGGATGGTCTCGCCCTTGTGGCCCAGCACGATGCCCTTGTGGCCGTCGCGGGCGACATAGACGATCTGCCCGATGC
Source organism: Pseudomonadota bacterium (assembly GCA_022573605.1). Classification (GTDB taxonomy): domain Bacteria; phylum Pseudomonadota; class Alphaproteobacteria; order Rhodobacterales; family Rhodobacteraceae; genus Thermohalobaculum. The sequence goes on from JACZTQ010000155.1 coordinate 6,216, forward strand.
GCACCGAGCCGTCGGATTTCTCCTCCCAGCTCTCGCTCTCGACCGTCATCTGGTAGGGCAACTCCTGGTGCAGCCGCAGGGTCAGCTTCTCGCGGGTGATCTCGGCCGCGATCGCCCGCAGCGGCAGGTCGGCGATCTGGTCCTCCGGGTAGTGCCAGGGGCCGGCCGGCAGGCGCCCGGCGAGCCAGCGGCGCAAGTCGGCCACCCCGTCACCCTTGGTGGCGGAGATCATGAAAGTCTCGGCAAAATCGCGCCGCTGGTTCAACTCGGCGGCCAGCGCCAGCAGCCGCTCGCGCCTGACCCGGTCGATCTTGTTGATCGCCAGCGCCACCGGCGTGTCCGGCGAGAGATGCGCGCCAAGCCCCTCCAGCATCGCCGCCACGCCTGCGCTCACCCCGCGATGGGCCTCGACCATCAGCACCACGATATCGGCGTCCTTTGCCCCGGCCCAGGCCGCGGCGACCATCGCCCGGTCGAGCCGGCGGCGCGGCTCGAACAGCCCCGGGGTGTCGACAAAGACGATCTGGCACGCCCCCTCGAGGACGATGCCGCGGATTCGGCGCCGGGTGGTCTGCACCTTGTGGGTGACGATCGAGACCTTGGCCCCGACCATGGCGTTGACCAGGGTCGACTTGCCCGCATTGGGCTCGCCGATCACCGCGACGAAACCGCAGCGCGATTCGGATCCGGGGGGGGCCGCCTCAGCCATCGCCGCCACCGCTCACCCCGAGCCGCGCCAGCAGCGCCGCCGCGGCGGCCTGCTCGGCCTGCTTTTTGGTGCTCGCCCGGCCGGCCGCGGTCTCGCCGCTCTCGAGCCGCGCCTCGATGGTGAAGCGCGGCGCGTGGTCGGGGCCCTCGCGCCCGGTCACGAGGTAGTCGGGCGGCGCCATGGCGCGCCCCTGGGCCCACTCCTGGAGCCGGGTCTTGGCGTCCATCGGCGCCGTCTCCGGGGCCTCGATGCGGCCCTGCCAGCGGGCCAGAATGAAATGCCGCGCCGCCGCCATGCCGCCGTCGAGCAACAGCGCCGCGATCACCGCCTCCAGGGCGTCGGCCAGGATCGCCTGCTTCCGGCGCCCGCCGCCGGTGGCCTCGGAGCGCCCCAGCCGGAGGAACCCGCCGAGGCCGATCTCGAGCGCGATCTCGGCCAGGGTCTCGCGCCGCACCAACGCGTTGAAGCGCGGCGCCAGGGCGCCCTCGGCCTCGCCCGGATAGGCCGCCAGCAGCGCCTCGGCGACGACCAGCCCCAGCACCCGGTCGCCGAGGAACTCGAGGCGCTGGTTGTCGGGCCGGGCCGGCGAGGTCGCCGAGGGGTGGGTCAGCGCGGTTTCCAGCAGCACCGGGTCGGCGAAGCGGTGGCCGAGCACGGCGGCCAGCGGGTCGAGCGCCGCGGCGTTGGGCTTGGCCGCCATCACTCGACCTCGCGGA